>JAUIFT010000268.1 GCA_030430345.1 Calditrichia bacterium
ATAGTGAGATTGGAAATTGGCGTAATAATTGGCGCGATCTGGGGAGATACTAATATCCGTAAGCTGCTGGCGAGAGAATTATGCGCGGATACATCGAGACTGCCGGTGGTAGTCATATCCAGAGAAAATTGCTGTCCGTCGATGTTGTCGGTAATGCGAAAATCGCCCAGCGCGTCGAGAAGGCTATTATCCCAGGATAAAACAATTGGTCCGTTACCACTGGCCGCTGTATAATTAACCTTAAAGGTCTTTTCATTGACGGTATTTGTGCGGATATCCACAATGTAATTATCATCGATACCTTCCAGACGGGCGTCGAAGGCGCCGGGTGGGGCTGCCGGAGGCGCAAGCGTATCCAGACCGATATCAAAGAAATCGCTGCCGGCAGGATCTACCCCGACGCGTAAAATATCGCTGTTGCTCCCGTCGGAAATCGTTACTGCGACAGAAAATGCCTGGGCAGAAACCATAGTGCTAAAAGTTAATATTAGCGCTGCGGCAATGCTGCAAAGATTATATCGAATCATCATTTTATTCGATCCTCACTATCATTCATTTTCTTGCCAATTTGTCTTTTCTTTTGCCGGACTGACTATCTCAACAATATCATCTTGCGGGCGGCCTTGTTTTTCCCGCTGGTCACCCGGTACATATAGATACCGCTGGCAACAGCCTGCCCGGCGGCATTGGTGCCATCCCAAACGGTGCGGTAGCTGCCGGCTTTTTTTATTCGGGAAACCAGGGTTTTGACCTTCTGCCCCAGCGCATTATAAACGATGATTTCCACTTTCCCTTCCCGGGGGATGGAATAGCGGATTTCCGTGCGGGGATTAAATGGATTCGGATAATTCTGCGAAACCGCAAAGGCCGCCGGGACGATCGCTTTTTTGCTAATCCGTAATGTCTTCACTTGTGGATTGTTGATTTGCACGCTGGCAGTTTCATCCAGATTATGCGCTGCCCCTTTCTGGCCGGCACTATATTCGGTAATGACATAACGATATGCAGCTTGTTCGGGAGACGCTTCCGGAGGATCCGCGCGATCTCCGTCCGGTTGAGATTGCGCTGCCGCGTCATCGAGGAGGCCGGCGAGATTAGCAACATCAATGGTTAACGGATAATCACTGGCTTGAATGTGAATAACCGCTTCATCAGACTCACTGAAGTTGAGATTATCGGCGAAACGTGCGTCCAACCCGGATAAAGCAATCGGTGGTGTCGGAGGCAGTTTGAAATTTTCAATATTGTTATATGTGGTTTTTTCCTGCGGTGTAGAACTATTCGATCTTTCCTCAGCGATTTTTGTTGATTCCTCTCTATTTGTGCTTTCCGCTAACTGTTGCCGGGCATTGCTTTGCGGAGCATCTATTCTGGCGCGGGATTGTTCACCAACAGAAGGTAAATTTTGCCTTGTCTCATCGGATGATGCCGCTTCCGGTAATGGGGCCGCCCTGTTTTCTGCTAAAGAGACTTCCGGTGTAGCAGTCGCTTCTGCCAGGTCTACATTTAAATAGAGTGTTTGGCTGCGGCCGCGGGCATCTGCGATCTGCAGCGAAGTAAATTGATCCAGGTTTAAGCGGCCGGCCGCGATGCGCTGTGGTGCATCCGCGCCGGCGGTCGGTTGCGCTGGCAAGGTAATTTGACCGGCAGCATTGGTACGTATCCAATAAGCCTGCCCCGGCAACAACATGTTGGTAGGATAATATGCGCCATCAAAGCCATAAATCGTGCCAGGGATAATAATACCATCCAGATCGATAATGTCTTCGGCAAAGACAGTCCAGGTACCGGCGCTAATTAAATTCCAATCCGCTTCCAAATCTATGGTGAGGTCGCTGAAGGCATATCCTTGCAAGGGAGTGCTGGCTGACTGGACAAATTCGAGGAAATACCCTTCCCCGGGACGAAGGGTATCGACAGTGGTATAATCGCCGTTGGCAAATCCCAGCAAACTACCTTCAACTGCGGATGGATAAAGGGTTTGCTGAGAAGCATTTGCAAAGAGCAGGGGTAGACCGACAAGATTCCAGCCGGCAGTGAATGAGTGGGTGAAAGCAATACTTTCCTGCAGGGGATTATCGAGGGGATGTCCTCCGAGATAAAAACGATTAGCAATGTTTCCGCTGATGCCACTGCGGCGGGCAATGGTGCCGTCTCCGGCCTGATGATTTCCGACAAGGTCAAATGTGTTTCCAGCAGTAGAGTGTAGAATTCGCAGGTGATTGCTGTGAATAATCCCTGGTTGCCCGGCACCATCGACATTGAGATCGTACTCACCACCGGATATGCTTTCCATGGAGATTTCCCAATACATCGCAGAGCGCCGATCCACTGCATATCCATTGTCGTCCAGCACAGGGATGGCGGCGGAAAATCCACCGGGGTCTACATGAGTCACATTGATGATGCCGCCAGTATTTGGTGGTACCGTAAAGTCTATTGTCAGGGGCCGATTGTAAATCCCACTGCTGACCGGAAATACCCGCGGTCCGTTGATATTATTGATATAACGACGTAAATTTCCGTTAATTGACCCTCCGTTGTTCAGCAAAACAGCTTCGGAAGAATCACCTAATTGGAGGGCGCTATTTCCGGTGAGAATCTGGCCGGCGTTTAATACCAGGGAATGGTGAATGATAATATCGGTTTCGAGCGTTAACGTGCCGGTAGGTTTTTCCAATGTCATGCCATAAAAATTCTCAACACTGCTACTGCTGATAGACTGGTCGTTTATGCCGTTGAAGGTGATCATTCCTTCTCCCGGGGAAAAAATACCATCGTTTTCCCAATTCCCCTTCAGGACGATCTCCATCGCACCGGAAACATCCAGCGTCGTGCCGTTTGCGATACGCAGAGAAACTTGCCCAAACGCCGACAACGCCAGAAATAAGCATATCCAAAAAGTAATAATGATCTTCATTATTTCTCCTTTTCCTGCAGATACTGGTTTGTATCGCAAGATGAGTCTTTTGACGATTGGCGTTTAGCGCTTTTCGAGTTCCTGAATGCGCTTTTGCAACGCTTCGATCTGCGCCTGCTGTTCCTGAACCGCGGACACCAGGATGGGAATCAGACTGGTATAGTTGACTGCGTCGAATTCGACACCCTGACCTTCATGGGTATCGGAGGTCGGTTCATCATATCCCTGAAAGGAGCGCTTTACCAGGTTGGGGAGCACGGCCTGTACTTCATCGGCGATAAATCCGTATTGTTGGCCTTCGGGAAGGTTCATAAAATCGTAGGTATTACGGTCATATTCATACTGAGTGGGGCGGAGCGTCATAATGGTTTTTAAGCCCGCGCTATAGCTACGATTGATGCGCTTTAGCTTCCGGTCCGAAGGAAGATATTGGCCGGTGCAATACATATTTCCACTGCCGTAAACCGCATAGCCGCCCGAGGTGCTTGCAACGCCATAAACACCATAATTAAAGTTTGATGCATTACTGGCAAACCCGTAAACACCGTAACTTAGGTAGGCATCGGCATCGGAAGTAAAGCCATAAAGGTTAAATAGGCGGGGAAAGCCGTTATTACTGGCCTGGCTCAAATTGACAATAACACCATAGTTAAATGTCGAACCAGTAGTTGTCGGGAGGGCATTATAAACATTGACCGTTCTGACCTGTCCATTGCCGTTTATTTCCAGCGGCCAACTGGGAGTGGCGTCATTAATACCAACGCGCCTGCGGGCATTTACGGAAAAAATATCACCGACGTTATTATAGTATAAGTTAAATTGGGCATTGGCCAGATTGGTGTCGCAGCGGGCGGCGATATCCCAATAGCGGTTATAAATATTATTATTCAAAGTAATGCGGCTATAGTCGAATTGCGCTTCGGTTAATTTTAAATGACCGGTACCTGTAGAACTATTGGCTTCGACATGCAATTTTGCTTCCGCTTCAGCTGTGCCGATACTTACCCGCTGCTGCCCGGCGAGCTGCACCCGCATTACCGGTTGGCTATCGCCGATAAACATGAAGGCATCAGAGGTATCGTTATACTGAATACCCCAGCTGGAAAAATTGGGCGAATGCGCCACAAACATCCGGGTAGAGTTATTCGTACCGCTGGTAAACATCTGGATCATCGGGGCATTGCTACCATTAACGTTCGCAAATCGCAACGAACCCTGATCATCTTTAAATACGATATCTCCGTCATTGCCATGAATCTGTAGCTTATCACCGTTGCCAACTGTGAAGGTTGCTACCGGAGAGTTGTCTCCAATCCCTACTCTGCCAGTATTAAAGTAGATATTACTCCCACTGGTATTCCAGGGACTATTATCGGGAAGGTTGGTTAAGTTTGACCCGTTTCCGACAAAAAAATCTGCGGAAAGGGTGCCGTTTACTTCTAACGCACTTACCGGGTTGGTAGTGCCAATTCCCACCTTGCCATCAGTTTCCACCTGCATTAACGTATCCCCTGCGCTGTTGACGATGCTTAGCGCCTCGTTTTGCTGAGTGAGTTTTTTCAGGGGGTTGCGGGGAAGCGATTTACCAGCGCGGGTAGAGATTTCATTATGCTGTTCATACACCGGCAAGCGGGTTTCTTCCCGGTTTTCCTGTTTGGCAGATTGCCCGAAAATAGGAGTTAGTAAAATCGTGATGCAGAAAATACTGAAAATTGTAAAGCGGGGAAAATACTTGGCGATGGTAAAAGCCGAAGTGTTAGCATTGAGAGGCATGAAAAATCTCCTTTTTAGTAAAAGATTATCATTTCTAATTGCAAAATGCTGTCGACCCGATGTCGTATTTATGTAGAGTGCCGAGTAGAAAAATTTCTCTCTGCGTGAAGTAAAGTCTTTATTGCTTGCGGCAGACTGTATCAATATTCGCGAATGTAACTATCTGTCTTTAAAGATAATTACATTTATCCTTCGGCGAGTTCAGGATGAATGAAGAGAAGCTCTTTAAAATACAGGTTCTATTTAGAAAAAATAAAAAAGCTTATCCGGGAGTCGCCTGGCTGCAAATTACTAATAAACGATTAGTATAAAATGCCGGACTGAAGCTGCACATTCACAGAGGGAGAGAAAATCGTCATCTTCGCTAGCGGTTGGTTGCAAAAAAAATAGCAAAATGAAACATTTTAGGCAAATATAAAATTGGGGAATGGAAAAACATAATTCCTGATTATTGATTTTCCCTGGTGAGTTGATTCCGTACCTCTCCGCCAAGCACCAGTCCGGCACCAATCAACACCAGGTTCTTCACGATAT
>JAUIFT010000269.1 GCA_030430345.1 Calditrichia bacterium
AAACCTGGCAGAATTGATTGATCGCAAAGTGTTACGCTTTATGGGAGACTCTGCAGCGTATACTTACCTGGCGATGAAAGAAGCGATTGAACATGCCGGATTAAGTGAAGCGCAAGTATCCGATAACCGAACGGGGCTTATTGTTGGTTCTGGCGGCGCATCCCCGCGAAATACCGTTATTGCTGCAGATACCTTACGCAATCGGGGCATACGGCGTGTTGGCCCATATATGGTGACCAAATCTATGGGCAGCACAGTTTCTGCCTGCCTGGCGACCCCCTTCAAAATTAAAGGGCTGAACTATTCAATCAGTTCCGCCTGCGCTACCAGCGCACACTGTATCGGGAATGCCATGGAGCAAATCCAGTACGGCAAACAGGACGTGGTATTTGCCGGCGGCGGCGAAGAAGAGGCCTGGGAATTAACCTGTACTTTTGACGGCATGGGCGCCTTGTCTTCCAAATACAACGATACGCCGACCACAGCTTCGCGTCCTTATGATGCCACGCGCGATGGTTTCGTTATTTCCTGTGGCGGCGGTATCATCGTTCTGGAAGCTTTGGAACATGCCCAAAAACGCGGCGCGAATATTATTGCCGAGGTCGTCGGTTATGGCGCCACCTCTGATGGCCACGATATGGTTGCCCCTTCCGGGGAAGGCGCCGAACGCTGTATGCGCATGGCCCTGGAAACCGTTGATGGCAAAATCGACTATCTCAATGCGCACGGCACCAGCACACCTGCCGGCGATATTACTGAACTCGGCGCAATTCGCAATGTTTTCGGTGATGATGCTCCGCAGATTGGTTCAACTAAATCTCTCTCCGGTCACTCCCTCGGGGCTGCCGGTGTTCATGAAGCTATCTATTGCCTCCTGATGATGGAAAACAACTTTATTGCCGAATCCGCTAATATCAGCACTCTGGATGAGGGTGCCGAAGGAATGCCAATTGTTCGGGAAGTTCAACGAAATGTGAAGCTGAATCGTATTCTCTCAAACAGTTTCGGTTTTGGTGGCACCAATGCCAGCCTGGTTTTCCAGCGCTTTGATGGCTAAGATGAAAAATGTTCCTTAACGGATAGCAGATATTTTCTGCTATCCGTTTTTTTATCGGGATAGTCTTTGCAGGCTAATCAGCGCTTTTTTTAAGCTCTCCAAATTATGGGCAGACGCAAACAAATCGAGATAAGGTAAAGCAACTTGCAGCCCGCGAACCGTCGGCTCAAAAGCGGAGTGCCCGGCCAGTGGATTCAACCAGACAATACGGCCAGCCCGACGCCTTAAGCGCCCCATTGCATCTTCCAATCGATCAATATCCCCGGCATCCCAACCGTCACTCATTATGATAAGCCAGGTATGCTTGTTCAGTAATCCGTGGCTGTAATCTTTGAGAAACTGTTGCAGGGAATCTCCGATTTTTGTCCCCCCCGACCAGTCCGGCACAGCTTCGGCTAAATCCCCCAGCACTGTTTCAAAACTAGTGTTACTCAACTGATCGCTGATACGATGCAATGAGGTGCTGAAAACAAAGGTGTCTATGCGACGATAAACCGTCTGAAAACCATAAATAAACTGGATCAGGAAACGGCTGTAAACATCCATCGATTTGCTGACATCGCAGAGCAGAACAATTCTGTTTTCTTTTCTACGGCGCTCCCTGAATGCCAGCTTGAGAGGCTCACCACCATGCTTCATATTTTTTCGCAGTGTCTTCCGGAAGTCAAAAGATACGCCTCCAAAGCGTGACTTAAAACGGCGGTTAAATCGTTGCGCAAGTTTTTTAGCGGTTGTCTCAATAAGCGCGGAGATCTCCTCCAAATCATCATCGGAAAAATGACTAAAATCTTTCCGCCCGAGAGAAGGAAAAGGGCTAAACAATGGCACTTCTTGCGCTTCGGCTTCCGGTGCATTTCTGTCTGTTGCTTGCTCTTCTGAAATGTCATCAATAAAGTTTTCGAGCTCATTACGTCTCTCCCCTATCTCCATTTGCCCAGACGTTTCGGCACCAGGAAAGGGTCTGTTCGAGCGGAGCTGTTTATCCCAAAATTCATCGTAAAGCGCATCAAACAAGATCAAATCATTTTTGCTGCGGGGAACGGTTGTCCGCAAAATTTCCCGGAACTTTTCAGGCGTCTCGAAAGATATCGTGCTTAAGGCGCGCAGCGCATCAACGCTTGATTCCGCCCCGGCAAGCGCGCCATGCTCTCTCAGCAAACGGCAGAAAGAAGCGATGTTAGCACTTAATTCATGAAAGTGTACGGTCATATTTTTATGCAGATTACCTGAAGGATTCCCGTATACTAGATATTCTCTAGTATCGCTGGCATGGCATCCTGAAAAACCTGGCTATCCCGCTGCGTTTTTATCAGCAAGCCTACCGTTTCTTCTACGATTAATCGATCGAGATGATCATGATGTAAAACAGCTAATGCTCTCGCCCAGTCAATACTTTCCGCCACACCGGGCGTTTTCTCCAGCTTCATTTCCCGCAAGCGCTGCATGAAGCGGCATATCTGTCCGGCCAGTTCTTCATCAATATCCGGCACCTTACTTTTTACGATTGCCAATTCTTTTTTGATGTCCGGATAATCGATCCAGAGGTACAGACATCGCCGGCGAAGCGCTTCGGAGAGTTCCCGCACGCGATTGCTGGTGACCACCACAGCAGGTATATTCGTGGCGGCCATTGAGCCGATTTCCGGAATAGTAATCTGCCAATCGGAAAATATTTCCAGGAGAAAGCTTTCAAACTCCTCATCCGCCCGGTCGATTTCATCTATTAGCAACACCGGGGAGCGGTGATGAGTAATCGCCTGCAGCAAAGGACGCTTCATTAGAAAAGCTTCGGAAAAGATCTCGGCCTCTTTTTCCGGAATGCTTTTTCCACTTTTTTCTGCCAATTTCAAATGAAGTAACTGTCGTTGATAATTCCATTCGTAAATGGCATGATTAACGTCCAGCCCCTCATAGCATTGCAAACGGATTAAATCGGTATCTAAAACGCTGGCAAGCGCTTTGGCGATTTCAGTTTTACCGACACCGGGAGGTCCTTCAACAAGCAGCGGTTTGTTTAACCGCAGCGCCAGAAAGGCGGACATTGCAATGTCTTTCTCGGCGATATATCCTTCGCTGTCGAAAAGGGTTTGTAATTGAAGCGGGGTATTCACAGTCATCATAAATCAAGATAGATAGTGCGAAAGCCTTATGCAATCTGGAATTACGCCAATCTATTCATTAGATTCCCAAAAATTAGCGAGGCAAAAATCATTCACTCCTCCCCCACTTTTGTTTGCTTTGAAATTAAAGTTCAACACTTTGCTCCGTTAAGAAATCGAATATTAACAAAGCTTAAGCAATGAAATTTAAAAAATGGAAAAGCAATTAAACTTGTCAAAATGTAATCCTTGGTAGACTTTTTGTAAAACTTGCTTGACATACCACATTTTGAACACTATTATTAGTCAAGTTAACTTTACACTAAATCAAAGGAGCTTTACTTATGGAAAATGTAAAAAGCACATGGGCGACCCGCCAAAGAAAAAATACGATCCGCCTGGCCGTCTGGACCGCCGGTTGGACATTAAGCCTGGCCCTGGCGACTTTCGGGCCGAAGTTTTTATGGCAGGGAAATTCGACAATGACGGTTCTTGCAATTATCATAAACTTAATATTTGGCATTGGAATGATTTTCGCTAACAAACATCATCTGAAAGGACTGGATGAAATGCTCCAGAAAATCGAGTTGGAAGCCATGGCGGTAGCGCTGGGCGTTGGTGTTGTTGCCGGACTTAGCTATTCGGTTATGGATATCACCAACCTGATCTCTACAGATGCCGAGATATCCCACCTGGTCATACTGATTGGCTTAACTTATATGGCCGGCACAATCATTGGGAGGATCCGTTACAAATGAAAAATCGATTAAAGGTACTCCGAGCGGAAAGAGATTGGACCCAGGCCCAACTAGCTGAGGCGCTCGATGTTTCCCGGCAGACAGTTAACGCGATCGAAAAAGGGAAATTCGACCCCAGTTTACCGCTGGCCTTCAAAATAGCCCGCCTCTTTGGGCTCCCTATCGAGGAAATTTTCCACGATGAAGTAACTGCATAGCTCCTGCCAAGCGCTGCTATCATTAAAATAAAAACCCTGGAAGTGCCAATGGCACTTCCAGGGTTTCATATTTAAAACTTGAAGCTGATATTTACTAAAAGAAGTTACTTCAGCAGAATCATCTTCTTGGTAGAGACAAAATCATTCGCTTGCAGACGGTAGATGTAAATACCGCTGGATACTTTCACGCCAAACTCATTCAGCGCATTCCACTGAACTTCTTTACGTCCGGCAGTTTGATTCTCGTTGACCAATGTGCGCACTAATTGACCGAGCACATTATAAATCTGCAACGTTACTTTCGAACTTTCCTTCAGAGAATAGCGCAGCGTGGTTGAAGGATTGAATGGATTCGGATAATTTTGCTCCAATGCATATTCCGTCGGAATTTGCGTCAGCGGATCATCATCAATACTAACCATAATTAATGATGCCGGGGCAAAACGATAATCATCGATATACATTTCACCATCGTGATTGGGACGTTCTCCCGGAGAGAGGCCATAGAAATTGTTACCGTCTAGTTGCAACGGAACGCCATCGCCGAAAGTGCCGGCACTCCAGCGCCAGGCGCGAATCAGGCTGCCATCATAAAAGAATTGAGCAGAATCCTGATCCAGGTCTACAATAACCTTTGCCTCAACCCAGACATCGTAGTTATAACTGAATACCGCAGAAGATTCGCCATCAGCATCGACGCTGGCAGCGCCACCCTGATCGAAATATACCTGCATTCCCCACTCGGTCGTACCGGTAGGATTTACTGCCAGGGTATTGAAATAGCCGGATTTATTATTGGGGATATACATCATGAAGGACATTCCCCAGGAACCGGTTGTGAGCGTGCCATGCGGGCGATAAAAATCATTACCATCATCAACAAAGACTGAGTTGGCCCCGCTAAAGGCATAAGCAGTGCTTACAAAAGGATCTTCGGCCGTACCGGCAGGGCCACTCCAGGTTTTCCAATCATCCGGATTCTGTGCAATCAACTGGGCACCGGCAGTATATGCATCGAAATCGTCGAAGAAATCGGGGATTGGTGGTGGTGGCGGACCATTCGGTGTTGGCATTAAGTCCGCGGTAAAGGTGTTATTGAGATCTTCACTGG
>JAUIFT010000270.1 GCA_030430345.1 Calditrichia bacterium
CCTGGTAGTAGCTGCAGTGCCCGGAAGATATCCTCATCTCCAACGGTCGGTATTTTGAAAAGTGAGCGCGGGGAAAGCCGCAATTCCCTGTCCGGGCCACTGAGCTGGATGTTCGCTGAAATTTTCTCGGTGATAGTGACATCCTGCCCGCGGATGAGATTGGGCTGCATTTCGATTCTTAACAGCGGTGGAGGATCGGCGACAGCAAGGTCGAAAAACTGTGTCTTGTAACCAATATATTCTACTGTAAGCGCTTGCTGACCGGCAGGAATATTTAAGAGAATAAAGTATCCTTCAGCGTTCGACGTTGCAGCAACCCGGGGATCTGAAAGGTAAATGTTTGCATAGGGCAGCGGCTCTTTGCTAACAGCATCAAACACGTATCCCTTCACGTCGTAATTAAGTGTTGTCAGCTGCTTTTCCATCAGGATGATTTGTTTGTTCAATACCTTATGGAGAATGGAGGTGCCCCGGAATAAGCTGGTCAAGACCAGCGGCAATGGTGCGTTGTCAACGTCGCTGTCTACAAATATATTTTCGACTAATCGATTGCTGTAAACAAAATTGTACGGAATTTGATGCTGGAGTTCCTGAAGTGCTTCGTGCAAAGGGGTTTTATTGAATTTGACAGTCACAAAAGTGCTGTCAAGTCCGGATGGCTGGGCGAAAGTCAAAGTTTGGAAAAAGAGCCCCAGCAGCAGGAAGTGAAGTATTTTGTAGCCCGGGGCTCTTTGCATTCGCTGTCTCATTCTTGTTGAAAGAAAACAATATAACCACCATCCATCCGGTATTCAAGGTTTAGTGCCAGAGATATTGAAGAAAGCACTGTTTCCAATGAACTCTTTTCAAACTCGCCGGTAAGAACAAAGGTTTCCGGCGCTGTCACTTCCAGGCGAACTTTTTTATTAAATACCCGCTCTAACTCGCCGGATATTTCTGGCAATGTGGCAAAGTAAAAAGACAGTTGATTCTGACGCCAGCTGCCAATGGTATTGCTGTCGAGGCTGATCTTCGGATAAAGGCTGTTGTTCATGGAAATACTGCCTTCTCCTTCAGCTAAAATGATAGACTTGTTTTGATTCGCAAATTTGACCTGACCCTCTTCCACGGCAATGCGTGTCCGCTGATCCCGGCTCCAGATGTTAAAGCGCGTTCCGAGAACCGTGGTTTGTGCTTCATCTGTTTGTACAATAAAAGGACGCTCTGCAGATGCTACAATGTCGAAGAACGCTTCGCCCTGCACATGGACAATGCGTTCATTCCCGGAAAATTTTTCAGGGTACGCCAGTTTACTATCGTGGTTCAGGTAGACTGTCGACCCATCCGACAGCGTAATCTGTTCCTGATTCCCCACCAGTGTTTCCAATGTCAGCAATCCTGGTGCGGAGGTGCTTTGCCAAACCAGAAAAGCACCAACAGCAAGAAGGCAAACAATGGCAAAGTTCAAGGCGGGCTGCCATTGAAAAGTAAAAAGATTCCGGAATAAACGTCTGCGTCTTATGTTGGGAACGGGCTGTTGCGTTGTCGTTTCCGTTAAGGCCAGGTTCAGATTGTTGGCCAGTGAGCGCCATTGCTGTTCAATGTCCGGCAATGAGGGGCGTTCGCTGGGAACTGCATTGTCCAGAATCTGTTTTACATTGTCATACAGCTCACGGTTTGCCGGCGCGGCAGCTAACCACTCATCAATTTTCTTTTGCTCCGATAAGGAAATATCCCCGGAAAAAATCCGGGTCAGGATTTGAAAGTCCTCCATTCCTTCCATCATTCTCTCCTAACAACATTCTAAAGATCATTCGTTTCTATGTTTCAATATCAATACCGATAAACAATTTATATCCCTCCCAAAAATTAAAAGTTTTCTTTCTCTCGATTTTGTAAAATGTATGGGCCTTGCTATCGGAACGGGGCCAGCGAGTTGCGCAGTAATCTTAAGGCGTGGCTCATCCGTTTCTCAACAGTCTTGATCGAAATTTCCAGACTGCGGGCAATTTCCGCATAGGTAAACCCTTCATAGCGATGCAGTATAAAAACGGTTTGGGCTTTTTCCGGGAGCGCATTGATCGCTTCGCGAATTTTTTCCTGCAAGTCAAAATTTTCGTTGGGAGTAGTAACGAATTTTTCCGGTGGTAGTTCTTTTAAATATTTCCGCTCCACGGTCTGCTTCTGAAGATTGTTTATTACCAGATTGCTGGCAATGCGATAAAGATATGCTTTGATCGATTTTGACGCATCCAGGGAAGTCCGGTTATTCCACACCCGGGAAAAAAGCTCCTGCACGATATCTTTCGCTAATTCTTCATTGCGAATACGAAACCAGACGAAATAAAACAGCTTTTCGTAATAACGAAAATATAATGTTTTAAATGCGAGTGTATTGTTTTCCCGAATAGCAGTTACCAACTCGGGGTCACTGTAAGACGCGTATTCTGCCATGGTTTAGTTTGTTACCAACTCCGTTTTCTGTTGCTGGAAAAAATTATCATGAGATAAATCAAACGAAAATATCAATGCGGCCATATCTTATGAGGAAAAACCAATGAAAAAAGGTTCTGACGTCTTGTTGAAATACTGTTGCAATATTGTTAAACAAATTCCAATAGAAGCATTTTACTTAAAGAAGTCTGCTTCTAAAGTCAAGATAAAAAAGATTCTACAGCGACCGGAGTTGAAAATTAATTTATACCTGTGAAAATATATTTGATTTAACCGCTTGCGAATTATATACTTGTTGAAATATAACTCCAGCAGATGATGGCGCTTTCGGAGAGGAGATGTAGAAAAAATGCATTTGCTTCACCATCATATTTTCTATAGAAAAAATACTGCGTTCTGTAACCGCAGGATCTCTCCATGCTATATCATTGCCGCCTTACTGGCACTCTCTGCGTTAATAAATGCCGCTCCGGAAATAAAATTCCAGAAAATTCTAATTGAAGACGGACTTTCCCAGAGTTCTGTGAGTTGCATTGCCCAGGACAGCCTTGGGTTTATGTGGTTCGGTACGCAGGATGGACTCAATCGGTATGATGGGGTTCGTTTTCAGGTTTATCGCAGTGAAGCCGGAAACCCGGCCAGCCTCGCCGGAAATAATATTCAATCGATTGCTGTGGATGCCTCTGGTAGCCTGTGGATTGGCACCTGGAGTAATGGGGTCAGTCACTTTGATTATTCCCGGCAAAAATTTACCAATTATAGACATGACCCGCTGGATTCAACCAGCCTGAGTAACAACCGGGTAACTTCTGTTCTACGGGATCGAAATGGCGATATTTGGATTGGCACCCTGCAAGGACTGAATCGTCTAGATCGCAAAAGCGGACAAATGCAGCGCTTTATGCACAATCCGGGAAAAAGTCTGAGCATTGTGGGAAATCGGGTGCGAGCAGTATACGAGGATAGAGATGGCGCTATTTGGGTTGGGACGGAATCCGGGTTGAGTGTTATCGCGGCATCCCGAAATGCGGTGCGAAACTATGATTACAAGCCGAATGCATTATTTGGCCTTAGTAACAATGTTGTCTATTCCATTTTTGAAGACCGGGATGGGAAGTTGTGGATTGGGACTGGTGGAGGTGGGCTTTGCTGGCTGGATCGGGAGAATGATACGTTTTATCGTTTCCTTCACCCGGATCATCCTAAAAGCCTTGCATATAACACGATACGAGACATCTTTGAGGATCGCCTGGGAACACTTTGGCTGGCAACAGACAAGGGATTGGTCGCTTTTGACAGACCCAGTGGTAAGTTTGATAACTATCAATATTCATCGGAAAAATATTATAGCCTTAGTAGTGATTTGGCGTTTGTCGTTTTTGAAGACCGTTCCGGAGTTATGTGGGTTGGCACTTTTGGAGGAGGCCTGAACAAGTTTAACCGAACGTTAAAAAGTTTCCGAACCTATCGCAATGATCCACGCAATGCAAATAGCCTGGCGGATAATCGTGTGTATACAATGCATGGTGACACGCGACGCAGCGAAATACTCTGGTTGGGCACCCTGGGAGGCATCAGTCAATTTAATAGCAAGGAAAATTCATTTAAGAACTATCGTTACAATCCCCGGCAACCGGGAAGCATCAGCAATAACCGGGTTTGGTTTATTACTCAGGATTATCGTGGGAGAATTTGGGCGGGCACTGCCAACGGTTTAAATCTGCTTGATGAAAAGCAGGAAAAATTTATTACTTTTTACCATAATCCGGCAGATCCGTATAGTTTACAGCACAACACAATTTATTCATTGTACGAAGATCGCCAGCGTAATTTATGGGTAGGAACGTTGGCCGGCTTGAACCGTTATGATTATAACTCCGGACGTTTTTATCGATTTACCAATCTTGCCGGAGATGCTAAAATACTCGGCAAGAATGCGATACTTGCTATTCTTGAGGATTCACAGGGAGAGCTTTGGATTGGCACCTGGGGAAGTGGGCTCTGCCGCTTCGAGCGGGAAAGCGGTCAGGTCGAGTGTTTTACGAACAACCCCGATGATCCGACATCGATTAGTTCCAATGCGATAATGTCAATCTACGAGGATCGTTCCCAGCGCCTTTGGATTGGCACCGAGGATGGCGGGATCAACCTGTTTCATCGGGATGAAGGCACCTTCTCATATTATACCACCGCCGATGGTTTACCCAATAATTCCGTTTTTGGCATTCTTGATGATGCTCATGGTAACATTTGGATGACAACGAATGCCGGCATGGCGCGCCTGAACCCGGAAACCCGGCAAATAAAAAATTATTATGCCGCGGATGGTTTGCAGAGTAATGAGTTTAACCTCGCTTACCAACAGAATGAATTGGGCGAGTTCTTCTTCGGAGGCATGAACGGGTTTAGCCGGTTTTATCCCGATAGCATTTCCGATAATCGATTTATGCCGCCGGTTGTTATTACCGAGCTACGGATATTCAATCGCCCGGTACGGCCCGGAGTGGTTTTGCAGGATGGGCGTAAATTGTTGGATCAGGTCATCTCGCTTACCGATGAAATTACCCTCTCATATAAGGATAATGTGGTCACTTTCGAGTTTGCCGCATTGGATTATTCTGCTCCGGAAAAAAATCAGTATGCGTTCATTATGGAAGGGTTTGAAGAAGCCTGGAATCATGTTGAAAACCGCCGGTATGCAACATATACCAATCTACCGCATGGTGAATATACCTTCCGGGTAAAAGGATCGAACAGTGACATCCACTGGAATGATGC
>JAUIFT010000271.1 GCA_030430345.1 Calditrichia bacterium
CAAAAAGGTTCGTCAGCCATTGCTGATGTGCTTCAAATGCATTCTTAATTTTTCGCCACTGAAATTGGTTTAGCTGCCGAACCTTTTTGCCCAAAATGCGATTAATCGCCAGCAAACGGAAATTTTCCATTCGCTCGTCAAACATCGGGTTACTGATATTATCAAGCAATAAATTGCCATCTTTATTCGGCAAAGATAACGGGGACTCTTCCAGCAAATTATTTATCTCATCCGTAGCCATAATGTTGATATCGGTCAGTTCACGGGAATAAAGGCTGAGTTGCTCTTCCGCATTGGGGTTCAATTGTAATAGTTCGCAAAGGGCAAAAAACTGATTCAGCTTAGTGTACAATTGTGAATACAATCGAAACGCTTCCGGGGTATCTTTTCCCAGCGGCATAATATCCGAGGTCGCATTTTCCGCAGTTAACTCCCCTTGCTCATACCAGGCGATGTATTGATGGGTCGCTTTGAAGAATTCATCCAGCTGTCTTTGATCCACCCCTCTTTTACCGCTGGGGTGGAGGGCGCCGCCAATGCAGGTGATAATATCCCTGAGAAATTGCTCGGTTGTGGCATGATCGGCCGCTTCTACCAAAACGATGCCTGCCTTATCCAGACCGCCCAGTTTTTCTTTTAAACGGATGCGCCGTACCTGGTCCAGCTTGATTTCCGGTTCGTCTGCCCGGTCAATTCTGGAAAGCACTTCTTTGGCGGAATCGTAAATAGATTTTCCATCTGGTGTCTCGGTATTGATAGCATCTAGCTGAAGAGTCAGGTTGCCATCGGAAATACCGCTGGTATTCGTCAAAACCGAAAATAGCCAGGAAATGGCCCTCTTCACTTCGGAAGCGCGAATGCGACCATCGTCGTCGTCATCCAGGAGGTCGAGAAACATCAGGTCGGTATTAATTGTGTTGATCGGCGCGGTCGTTGCGACCCAAAGGCCTTCGTCAAGTTCAAGAACGAGCTCCAGGTCCTTAACGTCTTCAATAAACAAATGATATGCGCGGCCATACCGTCTGAACCGGAAAGGGTGGGAACTACCTGGGAGCATTTTGGATATTTTCTTTTGCACAATTTCTCTCGTTGATTGAAGTGTGACCAGTTATGGTCTGGCCTGTCAAGCAACTGCTCAACTGATTTTTTAATTCGATTAGATAAATGAAAATAGAGAAAAAAATAATGATAGCCAATAGGGATTTCGTTGGTGGAGAATCAAAGTGTAAAACTTGAAGGTGGATAAGTTCTTTGGGGATTAGATATATCGGTTGGGTAAGAAAAATCTCCTGCCCCGCCACGGTTGCAGTGGGGCGAGAAATAATCGTTAAGTGAATTATTAAGTGGTGAAACAAAAATATTTTATAAAAAGGGTAGCACTCAAAATATCAAGACTGAACACTCAACCTCCCTTTGCCCATTTGTAAATTTACAAATGGGCAAAGGGTTCGGTGAAAAACTTGCGATCTGGTTACTACCTAATTTTTTTTGTCCAAGCACTTACTTCATCAAAAACATTTTAAAGGACTGTGTATAATTCCCGGCAGTCAATCGATAAATGTATATGCCGGAAGGCGCCGGCTGACCACTCGCATGACGCCCGTCCCAAACCACCGAATAATGGCCGGCTTCCCGGAATCCTTCTGCAAGAGTTGCAATTTTTTGCCCAAGCGTATTGTAAATACTAAGGTTGACCATTTCTCCCGATTGCAGCTGAAAATCGATATGAGTTGAGGGATTGAAAGGATTTGGGTAGTTTTTAGCAAGACTGGTAACCGCCGGTATATTGTTGTTGCTGACATGCACGGGTGTTGTATTTAGCGCAGCCGCTGGCGGTTCCTTAAAGAAGCGCAGCGTATCTGTATCGATCGGTACCAGGGGATAGCTGCCAATATGGAGGTAGTAGATGTACTCGCCGCCCGCATAACGGCCGGGCATATTTCGCTTGAGAAACCGCTGGATTGTTGCCCCGGGGTTGATATTGTAAGTACGAGCGCGGTTGTATCCGCGGATAATGCTGCCGTTAGGTCGTTGCAGGTCGCCCCAAATATCAAAAACCTGTGGTTGAAGTGAATTGCTGGTGATCTGCCAGGTAACAGCTACCCGTCCCCCTTCCGCGGGGATAAGCAGTGGAGGTGATGTTGGAAAAACCGAAACTTGCAGCGGGGTAAAAAATTGACCGAGATATTCGTAGTTGAAAAGAATGTTCTCAGGGCCGGCGGAAATACCACCGATAATCACTGAATTGGCAATGTCGCCTTCAACGGCAAAAATACCGCCGCCGGCGGTTTGCTCCCCACCAAGGTCCGGATCAGTATTGTAGGCGAGCCCACTGGGAGTGCCGCTGGTAAGATTAATCGGCACCAGGATTTGATTATTCCCAGTAGGGCGGTTAATGTCTGTATAAATCCAGAGAAATGGGCCACCGGGGCTCCAGTTGTCCAGGGCAGCGCCTTTCATGGCGCTAAGGGTGTGATCATCGGCAGAAATTGTATTTAGTAAATCGCCGTTGCGGTTTGCCTGAAAAAGATCGCCTTCCGCTGCGCCCAGCCAGAATGCATCCGAGCTGGCGTCATAAGCGATCATGGCAGTTGCTGCCGGTGCGGTGATGGTTGCGCTCAGGCTTTTGGCGGCAAAATCCATTTCATAAATGGTATTGCTGCCATCCACACCATACATGCTGCTGCCGTCATAGGATAAATCAGTAAGGCCCGGTACTGAAGGGATGGAAAAACTTTCCTGTATGCTGCCGGAAGCATCATAAACGGTGATAGAGCCACTGGTAAGATCGCTGGCGTAGTAATACTCGCCGTCATACTCAGCACCGCCGGCACCGTCAACACTGAAACTATTCAATAAACTAAGCGGGGAAGATTCAATTGCCCCCTCTGCCTTTTCCCGGGATTCATTTGCCATTAAAAACAATCCAGGCAATAGAAAAAGGTACAGAACGAAAGCTGCATACCTTGCCATCATAAGCAACCTCATGTCTTGGAAAAATGAAAAAACTGAACAGAACTACTGTAGCTATTTCCCGCCGGCAAAACAGATTCAATACTTAAAAAGCATGTGCGCTGCCGGTGATTTGTTGTGCTCTGATACTAAATTATACGGAAATAATTAAATCAAAACAAGATAAGATTCCGCGGCAAATAAATTGTTCTCATAATGTTTATATTTTGATGCCCATTTTCAATGATTTCGGTTTATATTAACGGCAAATATTTCCTGAGCGCAGCAGAAATTTAGCGCGGTAATAAAATTTTTTAAATATTTGTATGCTTTGCGCTAAGCTGCAGAAGAGAAACTGAATAGCAACTTTGATTATTTGTAAGTTTATTAAATAAAATACTTAAAGGAGAAGTGAAAATGTCCAAAATGAGGGATTTGATAACTCATGGCCAGGCTGTTTGGCTGGATTTTATCCGAAGAGAATATTTACAAGCCGGGAAGTTATCTGCATTGGTTGCGGACGGTTTACGTGGGGTCACCTCTAATCCGAGCATTTTTGAAAAAGCGATTGCCGGTAGTAATGATTATGATGAAGAAATGAAAACCTTGATCGAATCCGGTAAAACGATAGATGAGATTTATGAAACACTGGCGATTGCGGACATTCAGACCGCTGCCGACCAACTGCGCGGCGTATACGATGAGAGTCATTGCCGGGACGGGTTTGTAAGTCTGGAAGTCAGCCCGACCCTCGCCTATGATACTGCCGGAACGATCGGACAGGCGAAGCGCTTGTATAAGGCGGTAAATCGCCCCAATTTGATGATAAAAGTGCCGGCAACACCGGAAGGGATACCGGCGATTGCAGAGCTGATCGGCAGTGGCGTCAATGTGAATGTGACCCTGATCTTTAGTTTAGCAAGTTACCGGGATGTAATGAATGCCTACCTTGAAGGCCTGGAAAAGCTGGCGAAAGACGGTCCCTCCGTTCCTGGGGGACACGACATTTCCCGGATCGCTTCCGTCGCCTCATTTTTTGTTAGCAGGGTAGATGCCGCCGTTGATAAGCAACTGCTGGAGAAAGGCCGGAAAGACCTTATCGGCAAAACCGCTATCGCCAATGCGAAAGCAGCATATGATGAATTTGAAAAAACATTCTCCGGCGCACGCTGGGAAAAACTGGCTGCCGCCGATGCCGCTGTGCAGCGTCCGCTTTGGGCGAGCACCAGCACTAAAAACCCGGATTTTTCCGACGTCTTGTATGTTGAAACTTTGATTGGACCCCATACGGTCAACACCATCCCACCGGCAACCCTTGATGCTTTCCTCGATCATGGTACCGTCGCGGCAACTTTGACTGATAATGTTGATGAAGCGGTTGCCCATCTTAACACCGTGGAAGCGTTAGGGATTTCCATCACGGAAGTGACGGATAAACTGCTTAGCGATGGCGTGGACGCTTTCGCCAAATCCTTTGAATCTTTAATGAATGGTATTCGCCAGAAGCGTGATGCGTTGTTAGCGGGAAAGCTCACAGCGATTACCCATCTGAATGATGCTGCCGGGGTAGTCGCTGCTGGTGTCGAAAAACTGGCGGCAGAGAATGTCATGTCACGTATTTGGGAACATGACCATACGGTGTGGAAAGATAAACCGGATGAAATTACCAATCGCCTTGGGTGGCTGCACAGCCCGGCGGTAATGCGCAATGCTATCGATGAAATTAATGCCCTGGTAGCGGAAGTCCGGGAAGCCGGATATACAAAGGCGTTACTCCTGGGCATGGGGGGATCCAGTCTTGCCCCGGAAGTCTTCAGTGAAATATTTGGCACGAATACCGGTTACCTGGCTGTCAGCGTGTTGGACAGCACCGACCCCGGCGCGGTTTTAGCCCGGGATGACGCTCACGATCCCGCAAAAACACTCTACATCGTTTCAACTAAGTCCGGTGGCACTGTGGAAACATTGTCTTTTGCCAAGTATTTCTACAACCGGGCAATCGAAGCTGTTGGCCGGGAGAATGCCGGTGCACATTTTATTGCGATCACCGACCCCGGATCAAAACTGGAGAGTCTCGCTGCCAGCCTGAATTTCCGGAAAACATTTCTGAATGATCCGGACATTGGCGGGCGTTATTCCGCATTGTCCTACTTTGGTAGTGTGCCGGCGGCATTATTAGGTATGGATTTAGCCAGACTCTATGACAA
>JAUIFT010000272.1 GCA_030430345.1 Calditrichia bacterium
TTATTTTCACCCGCTCTCCCTACAGCGTTCATGATTTCATTGATATTCTGATGAAACTGCCCCTGGAAATTACCAACGCCATGTACATGGAAGGTGGCACTAAAGCGACGCTCTATATTTCCGCCGAAGATGTGCAGATGGCCAAGATTGGCGCTTTTGACAATTCGATCGTCGATACAACGCCATCCAGCGCTGGCTGGGCGATCCCGAATGTGTTAGGGATTGTTAAGAAGCGTTAATCGTTGTTCGTTGTTCGTTAAAAAAGATAATCATTCCACAAATTGCCATTCCTTATATGTCAAAGCATTACACACACTACCAGATTCAGTCAACGACGGCATCTGGCGGACATGAAAAAACAGCAAGAAACAAGTAACGAACAACGAGCAACGAACAACGATAGACGAACATCTATTTACACTTGCTTTTCGCCCGGAAGCATACTATATTTTTCCGTTTTAAAAATCGGGGCGTGGCGCAGCCTGGATAGCGCACTACCTTGGGGTGGTAGGGGTCGCTGGTTCAAATCCAGTCGCTCCGACGGAAAAAAGGGGAATCAATTTTTGATTCCCCTTTTTTATTTAACATTGGGGGTCTATGGAAACCGCACATTCAAAGCCGCAAACATCTCCCGCACAATGTGGTATTATCATTCCTGTCTATAATTCTCCGGACCATTTGGAAGATTTATTAAGCCGGATTACTGTTCTGGAAAAAGAACTTCCCGATTGGCAATTGTCAATATTAATCGTCGATGATGGCTCCACTCCCCCGGTCTCAAACTTTCCGGATGTCCCCAACCTCAGCATTCTCTACCATCATAGTAACCTGGGAAAAGGGGCGGCGTTAAAGAGCGGGTTTTCTTATTTTATGGATAATCCCGCCATTTCTGCAATCCTTACCCTTGATGCGGATTTGCAGCACCCGCCGGAGCATATCCCGGAATTCTTAAGGGCATTTCGGGAGAATATGGGTGATATCATCATCGGTTCCCGCCGCCGCGATCCGAAAGTGATGCCGCCGCACCGGATTTTATCCAATTACCTGACATCGAAAATAATTTCTTTTATGGCCGGACAAAAAATAGCTGACAGCCAGTGTGGTTATCGCTTATATTCCCGCCGGGCGCTGGAAAAAATTCAGGCCGGAGAGAATCGCTTTCACCTGGAAAGTGAATTTCTCATTCGGGGAGGATGGCAGCAGCTAACAGTGGGGCATGTGGATATTCCCACCATCTACAATGGCGCGCCCAGTGCGATTCGCCATTTGCCCGACACACTCAATTTTATCTCGTTGATTTTGCGATTATCTATGGAAAGGATCAGGGGCCATGTATGAACGGCAGCGCCAGGAAATGGTGGAAAAATATGTGATTGCGAAGGGAATTACCGACGAAAAAGTAATAGCGGCGATGCGCAAAGTACCCCGCCATCTCTTTGTGGAAGCAGCGATGCGCCATCAGGCCTACCTGGATAAGTCTCTGCCGATCGGCTTTGGACAAACGATTTCCCATCCAACCACGGTAGCATGCATGAGCCAGCTGTTAGAACTTAGCGGTAATGAACGCATTCTGGAAATCGGCACCGGCAGCGGCTATCAGGCCGCAGTGCTAGCGGAGATGGGCGTAAAGGTTTATTCCCTGGAACGCATCGCGGATTTAGCGCGCCGCACTCAACGCCTCTTCGACGAGCTTGGCTACTACACCATTGGCACCCGCATCGGCGATGGCACCCTGGGCTGGACGGCCCACGCCCCTTATGATCGCATTATCGTGACCGCCGCATCACCGGATATTCCCGAAGGTCTCCTGAAACAATTAGCAGACAAAGGGCGGATGATTATTCCTGTTGGAGAAAAAACTGAACAAAAGCTGATGATTATCACACGGGACACCGAGGAGTATCATATACTTGAGGACTACACGCGAAAGTTCGTACCGTTAATCGGAAAGGAAGGCTGGACGTTATGATAGAACAAATAAAGTTGATGCTCAAAGGCGGCATCATCGGTGTGGCGAACATTATCCCGGGCGTCTCCGGAGGCACCATGGCAGTGGTGCTCGGTATTTATGAACAACTCATTGAAGCGATTGGTAATTTTGTTACGGATAAAGAGAAACGTAAAGAATACATTTTATTTTTGATAAAAATAGGGATCGGCGCCGTTGTAGCGATTGGCGTGCTTTCCTGGCTGATGGACTACCTCCTGACTTATTACCCGCAATATACCTACTTATTTTTTATCGGTTTGATCGCCGGTTCGATTCCCTCAATCTATAAGGTCCATGATGACATGGCGCCATCGGCCGGGGCAATCATCGCCTTTCTCGCCGGCATGGCATTGATTCTCTCCTTTGCCCTCCTTTTTCCGGAGGTGGAGAAATCGAAGGATATCAATTTTGAGTATCAACTAACCATGGCGAGTGGCGGTTTATTGTTATTGGGCGGCATTCTTGCCGGCGGTTCGATGATTGTGCCGGGCATCAGCGGCTCTTTTATGCTGGTGCTGCTGGGGCAGTATCAGGTAGTGATTAAGGCAATCAAGGAATTGAATGTGGCTTTGCTAGCGATTATCGCGGTGGGCGCCGGGGCCGGTGTGTGGGGATTCGCCAAGCTGATCGATGTCCTCCTGAAAAAATTCCCGAAGGAAACGTTCTATTTTATTCTTGGGCTGGTGGTTGCCTCTCTCTACCCAATCTATCCCGGACTGCCGGAGCAAATGAGCGCCGCCGCATTGGCGATTGCTTTGACATTTCTCGGCGTTGGCGTTTCTTATTACCTTGGGGAAAGATAAGAATATTTGCAATATCCGTCTGAAGAGATTCCTTTGCCCGCAAAACATGCTAAATACGCGAAAAAGAAGCATTCATTTTCAGAGCTGTTTTGCGTGTTTTGCGGGCAATAAAAATAGTACAATCATATTTGGGTTATACTCTGGGGAATAAAAAAATCAAAGATACCAGATTTACTAAAAAAACTTGACGCGCCTGGAAAAAAGTTTTATATTCCTGCCGCTTTAGAGATCGGGGCGTGGCGCAGCCTGGTAGCGCGCACCGTTCGGGACGGTGAGGCCGGAGGTTCAAATCCTCTCGCCCCGACAAAAAAGCCTGTCAATTTTTGGCAGGCTTTTTCTGTTTTTGTCGGTTACGCATCCCGCCCGGGATCTCATCCCGGGCTCGTTTCGGGGCGCCCTGGCGGGCTGGGTTGTCGCCATCCGGATGTTGATGGCAGGTCGTCAATGGTTTATCTTGGCGATCCCGAATTGCTGCTATTCCCCTACCGCCTGTTTTATGTAATACTCAATCTTCTTATCCACAATATCGCTTCTGGCAAAAATTTTCAAATGCCGGCGCATCTTACCTTTCCCTTCCAGCAAACCATCCGGATCGGAGAAATTAACGCCATTACCGAATTCGATGGAGATATGGTTTTTGTAGGGAAAGATGCCCGAGACCAATTCCTTCCCGACGAAGAAGACCAATCCCCCATACATAATCCCTCCCCTTAATTCAGGCCCAATCTTGTTGAAGACCGCCCGAATAGCAGCAATCTGCTCCCACTGGTCCGTTGATATGGCCTGAATGTCATTGAGAAAATTCTGGACTTTTTGAACGTCTGCATTGCTCATCTTTCCCCCTTTCTTTAGGTTATCATACTTTCTACGGCTTTTTACAGCGTTCGGGCGGCAATATGTGCATACCACCCACTTTCAAGAACTCTTTCCGGGTCAGCTTCAGTAACTAGCACCATTGGCTTCGTGCGAATATTCGAATGAATCAATAGTTCTATTAAATAAATATAAGGGACCGCTGAAAAGAATCAAGTCTATTCGTCAGATTGAGGCTGATTAAAATGCCGGGCCGGGATATCCACCCATCACGTTAAAATCCATATTCAAAATTACGATCAAAATTGCGATATCCACCGCAAGGCCGAAAAACAAACTACCCGCATTTGTGAAATTGATAATCATTTTAGGGGCTATCAGCGGCTGCGCCGATACCCATTAGACTGCATCCCATAAACACCTGACGAATAGAGAAAATGCGTAAACAGAAAACTAATTTTTGCAGGCAGGTTTTCATGATCTCATCCTTCTTCATAACGTTTATTTTTCCCAACCAGCCATCGGGTCTATGATATGCATATCAATATCCATAGTTGAGAATGCGACGACCGCGGCGGCATCAAGGACCAGTCCGACAAAGAATCCGGTTTTTGCCCCATTCTTCCTATTTTTATAGCGGATATGCGCGATATCTTCACAGGCAATCGTTTCTTCGTTTCCGGAAACATCAACAATCAGATATACCTGATTGTCCTCCTTCATTACCGAACGATACTTCCCTATCATGCTTTTCCCGTGAATAGTAGAAATGATCAAATCAAGATTTTGGTACTCAAGCTTTTCCTGCATTGTTTGCAAACAGAGAATATCGTTAAATGCAATGAGATGATTTTCACTGCCCCGCAAAACCTTAAAATAGTTTTGGCCATCTTTCTTTTCAACGGATAAAACTTTACAGGTAAGCGACTGATTATTCGTCAGCGTAATATAAACTCTGTCGTTTATAAATCGTCTGAAATTGCTGCGGGTTTGCAAGCCAAATGGCGAATAACGGGCATTCAGGCCGGGAATTTTACTAAATTCATAATCCGGCTTATCACTGTCAGCAGCCGCACCGATACTGTAGCCGATGACGCTGCATCCGCTAAAGCCGCCAATCATTAATACAATGGAAATGCCTGCCAATATCTTTCTAATGATCGCACTCATAACCATCTCCTTTGTTTTGCTCTCGATACTAAACAGATCAAAAAGAATGCCAGAGATAACAGAACATTCTAAGCGTTGTTTTTAATAAATTTAAGGGGAGGAAAAATTGTGACAGGGAAAATAAAAGGTATACTTTTTTAAGGGTGTGTATATTTTTTTAGACAAAAAAACGCCCTCAAAGCAAAGCATGTTATCCTTCGAGGGCGTTAAAAATCTATATCTTATAAAAGTTAAGGATTTTAGTTTTTCTCAACCAGTGTTACCTTACCATCTTTCAGACTGTAATAAGCGCCACCGACGTCTACCTTACCATCAGCAACCATTTGACTGACGATCTTGCTGCGCTTTTTGATATCTTCCACAGTGACATTAACATTAGTA
>JAUIFT010000273.1 GCA_030430345.1 Calditrichia bacterium
GCTATTGCCGACCGCGGTTTGGATTATCAGGTCGCCGGGCAGATCGAGAATGCTGATGTGGAAGTACCGATGTTTACCGGAGTGGGAAGCAGTGGTCCCACTTTCAGCGATATTCGTTTGACGGATTATGATGTTGTTTTAGTTCGCGGTGACGTTGGTTATTCCGGTGTCGTGGAAACCAATTATCAGGCGGCATTACCCATTCCATCCTTACCGGGGCTGAACATTCCCCGTGGATATGTTGCCTTAACAGCAACTATCGGTGACAATGATTATCGTTTTGTGAATACCCACCTGGAACCTGCCTATCAACCGATAAAAATGGCCCAGGCCGCGGAACTGGTGCAGAGTTTAGAGAATGAAACTTTGCCGATTATTATGTTGGGCGACTTTAATACGCATGCAACCTATGGAGAGGCCTACAATTATTTTCTTGGGGAAGGATATGAGGATGTCTGGACCCATAATTTGTTAGGGAATGCCGGCACAGGTTTTACCGCACCGCATGATAATGACTTGCGAAACGAAGCTGTTATCCTCGATCGTCGTATCGATCTGGTCTTTGTCCGGAATTCAAACTTCCCGGGGAACTTGCCCATCGGGCCCGTTCAGGCAGAAGTCATTGGGGATGAGTTAGGAGATCGCACGCCTTCCGGTCTCTGGCCGTCGGATCATGCCGCGGTCGCTGCAACTTTGCAATTGATTAAACCCTAATAGTATTTTCTTCCAGAGCCGATAAGAATGAGCGGTAGCCGGGGTGGCAAGAAATATACTTTTCGCCCCGGCTATTTTATTGCCGGTCTTTTGGCATATTGCGCGAATTAACCCGGAATAAATTTCAATGAAGGTCTGGTTGCAAATTTTTGAAACAGACCGTACTTGTTTTTGTAAAGCTAATTCCGGCTAATTTTTCAAGGACGGTGCTTTATTTTCTATCTTTCTAATTCTGTATTTTTAATCACCTTCCCCGCAGCTTTGCACACTTTATTTCAATCATTTATCTTACCAGAATCGGTACTGCGGAATTCTGTAGCAACCTGGCGGAGCTTTGCTTTATTAGAAATTATGGTTTGAAATTTATCACTTCCGGGCGCCTCGCCGGTATTTGTCAAGATGTATAATTCGACCTT
Organism: Calditrichia bacterium; assembly: GCA_030430345.1. The sequence goes on from JAUIFT010000273.1 coordinate 1,131, forward strand.
CAGAACAGCACTCAAGAAAGCAATCTTTTGAAAAATAATTTCATTTATTCCCTGGTTCGTCCATACCGCGGATTGGCAGTTTTACTTGTTTTTGTAACCGCTGCAGCATCTCTGTTTGATGGATTATCTATTGGGATGATGATTCCATTACTGTCCAGCCTGCAGAATATGACCGAGATAGATCAATTGCCCGGAGTTCTGGAATACGTTACCGGATTATTCAGCCATTTGCCCCAGGAAACCCAGATTCAATACACGGGTGGCATATTAATTCTCTCGGTTGTGGCCAAAAATTTATTCCTGGGATTTTCAATGGCCCTGGGCGTCTGGTTATCCACCCGTATGACCGCAAATATTCGCTGTAAAGCGATTGATATGCTAATGGATGTCGAAGTGAAATTCTTCCAGGAAACCAGGGTTGGTTACCTGACGGAAACGATTTTGGCCAAGACCATGACCGTCGATAATATCTTTAAATGGATGATCGATATTGGCGTCCGGTCCATCAGCTTCATAGTGTTAACTGTGCTGATATTCATCATCTCCTGGCAACTCACCTTATTAACTTTGCTGTTCAGCGCATTCATCGCCCTTGGGATTAGTTATTACTTAAAAATAGTACGGCGCTTTGGCAGCAAATCCGCCCGTAGTAATCGCAAACTAAATGCGGCACTGACTGAAAATATACTTGGCATTCGTGTCATTAAATATTTTTCCCGGGAAAAAGAACGGGGCGAGCGGATGAAACTGCAGATCAATCATAACCGCCGGGTTCGTTTTCGCCTAAAGCTGGTTAATTCGATGATTCATCTCATTACCGAAGGCGTTGGCATTTTAGCACTGGGAGTGATCTTTTTCATTAGCTTAAAATCATATCAGTTCAACAGCAAATTGTTGATCACCCAACTGCTGCCCTTTATGTATGTGTTGATTCGCCTGATACCGGTTATTCGGGAGATCAACCAGTTACGGGGATTTATTGCCGGTAACTGGCCGTTTTTGAGTATTGTCGAAAAATTGATAGATGCTTCTGACAAACCGTTCATGAAAGATGGCGAGAAAATATTTACTGGCCTTAATAAAAATATTGAATTTCAAAATGTCGACTTTGCCTATAATGACGATGATAAAATGGTTTTGAAGAAAGCCAGCTTTAATTTGCCAAGAGGAGAAACCACGGCGATTGTGGGGCAATCCGGTGCAGGTAAGTCGACAATTATTAACCTGCTGATGCGCATGTATGATCCGCAAGCTGGTGAAGTATTAATTGATGGCACCTCGTTAAAAGATTTCAAACGGAGCGCTTTTCGGGAGCATGTCGGTATCGTCAGTCAGGATACTTTTATTTTTAACGATACGGTAAAAAACAATATTGCCTTTGGTGCGATAACTCCTCCGACCGATGATGAAATTGAACAAGCTGCTAAAAACGCCGATGCTCACGAATTTATACAAGAATTACCCCGGAGTTATAATACCATCCTGGGAGATCAGGGGTTGATCCTCTCCGGCGGGCAGCGTCAGCGGATATCAATCGCCCGGGCAATTTTGAAAGACCCGGAAATTTTGATTTTGGATGAAGCAACCAGTGCACTGGATAATGTTACGGAAAAACAAGTCTATCAGGCAATCGAATCCTTAAGTGCAAACCGGACCGTTGTGGTCATTGCGCATCGGCTTTCTACGATTCAACATGCGGATCAAATTATCGTTCTGAAAGATGGTGAAGTGGTGGAAATCGGAAAAGAAGATGGCCTGATAGCCCGGAAAGGTGAATATTACCGATTAGCGCAGTCGTATTAAATATTTACAACATAGTACTACCAAATATTAAAACGCTCATCAGGGTTTTCCCTGACGAATGCAACTGGAATCCGATTACAAAATATTATCGTCCTGCCAAATTGTTGTTCACCGAAGCATCAATGCTTCCGGCGAGCTAAACCTGCAATCCAGGTATGCCGATAGTTAAAACGATGTCTGAAAAGAGTTGGGACGATCAGGCGTATGTTTTATCGTGCTGCGGGAAATTTGCGATTTATGCGGTCAACCGTTCCGAATGGCGAAGCAAGTCTGATTCAGTTAGAGAAAGTGTCCTTAGATGTTATGGGAAGACTACAGACCGAATTTTCCGCAAATTTCAACTTCTCTATTTCTACCGACTCTTCAAATACTGCAGCGATTCCATCATGAGAAACTCGATCTTTCAAATCTCCCACTAATAATGCCTGAGGTAAAGTGCGTTCTCAAAGGAGAACTCTTCGTAATTGCCATGTAGGCTCCCTTTAGAACACACCTTCCGATGACAGCTTCTAGTTTTGTCTCCCTTGTAGTTCCATACCTGATCATGCAATTTTCGGTATTCAGGCCTTAAAAAGTGATTGATTAATCGTGCGGCCGATCACTTGAAAGTTGTAAATGCATCTTAAATATACCTTCTATTAAAATATAACTAATGCCGGACTTTATTGGAGGGAGCAAACCGAATATGTCGGTTTGTTATCCGGCCATAGTATTGATCCTTGAATTTTTTACCGCGTCGTATTTGCCTGTCAGAGTCCTGTTAGTGCCTCAGTAAAAACTATGAAAGCGATCGCTGGATTGCTGGTTAAGTCGAATAGTATTGTTATTGAGACAGGGAAGGCACCTACTGATTTTCACACTAAATAACCCAGATACCTCTCCGGCAAAAGGCTGACTGCCGCTTAAAAAATCAAAGATCAGAAAATAATTTTCTTACTTATTAAAAGCCCTCTTGCCTGAATAAAATCGGAGTGACAGGGCGGAGCTATGGAAAAAAGTCCTTATGCGTGTCGCTCTGAACTTTATCCGCCGGGTTTACAGTAATACCTATTTGATTCGAAATATCGTTAACCGCGATTTGCGGCAGCGCTACATCGGTTCTTTGCTGGGAATTTTCTGGACGATTATACATCCGATTATTCAGATGGCGATTTATTATTTTATTTTTTCCGTCATTTTGGGTGTGCGTTTAGGGCCGGAATACCAGGGTACCGGATTTGCCGTTTGGATGATCAGCGGTTTATTACCCTGGATGTTATTCGCGGAAATCCTGACCCGCTCTCCATCGATTATTCTTGCTCAGTCCAATCTGATTAAGAAAACCGTTTTCCCTTCGGAAATCCTGCCTTTATCCAACCTCATTTCCGAATTAATAAACCACATTATCGCGGTAACTATTTTTCTGATCGCATTGATCTACAGCGGAAAGGCGGTCTCATGGGACTTGCTGCTAATATTCCCCTTTATAATTTTGATCAGTCTTATTGGTATGGGGCTTTCCTGGATCTTTTCCGCTTTGAATGTTTTTTTGCGGGATATTGGTCAGTTTATCAGCATTGGCACACAAATCTGGTTTTTCCTGACACCAATTATTTATCCGGTGCATCAGGCGCCGGAAATTTTTCTTACTTTATGTCAATTTAACCCGATGTTTCATGCTGTTGAGGGTTACCGGCAGGCATTGTTAGGTGCGGGGCACATCAATGCATTCAGCATCCTCTATTTACTAGGTATCGCATTACTAACTCTGGGTGGAGGAGGGATCATATTCCGGAAACTGAAACCAAGTTTTGCTGACGTACTTTAAGTGTCTGTCAGGAAAAGATATAGCCCACTCAATTAATAATTTTGTTTCAAGTATTAAATCAAATGAAGTGCTGATTATTTATCCGTGCCAAGAGCGAAAAGTATATGAAAAAATTATCTCCCCATAAAGTCATCTGCATTCTCGGCATGCACCGCAGCGGTACGTCTATGGTGGCGAATATTCTCCAGAAATCCGGTCTGGATCTGGGGGCGGCAGATAAGTTTATTCCCGCGATGGAGGAAAATCCCCATGGTTTTTTCGAACAACAATCCATTGCGGATTTAAATGATGAATTACTGGCATATTTCGGTGGCAGTTGGTATGCACCTCCCGATTTCCCCGAAGATTGGGAGAATGACCCTGCGCTGCAGCCGCTAAAAGAAAAAGCCTTAAATAT
>JAUIFT010000274.1 GCA_030430345.1 Calditrichia bacterium
CATATTAAACTCCTTTGTTTGAAGGTTTAATATAAGGTATCGGCCAAAAAGTGTCAAACGTTGTTTCCGCGGTCATTTTCCTGGTCGGATGAACTGACAGTTGGTTTTTTTGACGCAAAAAGCTATATTCCTCTGCCTTTTCAGTTAGCTTCTTCACAGAACTTTTCTATCAGACGCTGTATACTTTGCCCCTGGGAATTCATCCGGAACAACATGAGAGAACGAATTACTACCACAGCATGCAGGACTGAAAAGTTGGTTGTTAATGCCACCAGAAAACGCAGGAGAGGATAGATGGTAGCACTTATTGCCACTGCATTATTTTGGATAATCTCGGTTTATGCACTGATAGGGATTGTCTTTGCGATTGTTTTTGTTACCCGCCTGGCCGGTAAAATTGACAGTGCGGCGAAGGAAGGTACCTGGGGATTCAGATTACTTATTCTCCCCGGTGCTGCCGCTTTTTGGCCGCTCTTGCTCAAGCGGGTATTGAGTGGAAGAAGTGATCCTCCGGAAGAGAAAAACGCCCACCGGGTAGCGGCCTGTCAATTACACTGCGATCCTGCCGGGGAGGTGAGCCAATGATCCGTCCCTTAAGAAACCGGCATCGCCGGATGATTACCCTGCTGGCGATCGTTACCTCGCTGATATTTGCCCTGGGTATTCTCGCCAGGAAACCGTTGGCGGTTACCGGACAGGCCGCGGTGATAGAATCGGGGAAATCATTGCCCAACATGATTATTAATACGTCAGACCTCTGGCCAGGCCTGGATATCCACACTCGTATATATGGCGACAATCACCCGCCATCCCGCTTTATGCTGGCCTTGCATCCCCAGACGTATCTTCAACATCCGGATATTTTGGTTTACTGGCATAATCATCCCCCGGGCAGCGCTAATACCTTGCCGGATGACGCCTATTTGCTCGGCACACTTTCCGGTACCCATGAGCAAACCTATAATTTTTCGGCAGGAATTGTTTCGCCGAATGCCGGATCGGTTATCCTGTACAGCCTGGCACATCAGGCGATTGTTGCGGCCGCGGAAATACCGCCCTTAATCAGCGAAGCTGTGGAGGAACAGGAATGAGTGTAAATTATCAGGCAGTTTTATGGAATCGTCAAAAGAAAATATATGACCGGGTGTTGGCAGCCGGGGTCTTGCTTTATCTGCTGCTCTTCATTGTTTTTGGCGCGGTCATTCATCCCAATGCGACAGCGGAAACGCTCATGATTCGCGGTTTTGGTACTGCTTCGCTGCTTTTGCTGCACATTATTCTCTCCATTGGCCCGCTATGCCGAATCAATCAACGTTTTCTGCCGCTGTTATATAACCGCCGGCACCTCGGGGTAACCATGTTTATCCTCGCCCTGGCACACGGCATACTTTCGATTATCCAATTTCACGTGCTTGGCGATACCAATCCCTTCATTAGTATCTTTACCAGTAATCAGGATTATACCAGCCTGAGTAACTTTCCATTTCAGCCGCTGGGATTGATTGCCCTGGGCATTCTTTTCCTGATGGCCGCAACCAGTCACGATTTCTGGCTGGCGAACCTTACCCCGCCGGTTTGGAAGGCACTGCACATGCTGGTTTATGTCGCCTACGCCCTGATTATTCTCCATGTTGTGTTGGGTGTATTACAGGCAGAAACACAGCCGCTCCTCGTTATCCTGCTCGCTGCCGGCATGGTCTGGATCTTTGCCCTGCACCTGGTTGCCGCCAACAAGGAGAAACCGGCAGATATGCAGGTCGCCGAATTACAGGCCGATGGCTACACGGAAGTTTGCGGGGTCGATGAGATTGCCAATAACCGCGGAAAAATTGTTTTACTTGCTGGAGAACGCGTCGCGGTATTTCGCTATGATGATAAAATTTCGGTGATCTCCAATGTTTGCCAACATCAAAATGGCCCGTTGGGAGAGGGAAAAATTATTGATGGTCTGGTCACCTGCCCCTGGCATGGCTTTCAATATCGCCCGCAAGACGGTGCTTCTCCCGCTCCATTCACGGAAAAGATCCCCACTTTTAACGTGAAAGTTATTGATGGCCGGGTTTGGGTAGATCCGCGGCCAAACCTGCCCGGTACTCCGGTTGAACCGGCCCGGTTTCGGTCGTGACCGGCACAATAGTATAAAGGTGACGGGATACAGTGCTGCAGATACACTGCACGATCTGTGCATCCAAGCTGCATAAATAGAGGAAACTAGCATGTCTTTAGAGAAAAATGATGAATTTTATGTTGGGTATCATTCCGAAGCGCCGGCCGGAATTGCCGGTTTAACAAAGAAAGTTGTTATTGGCTTATTTGCCCTGGCAGCCTTTGTTGCCGTGCTGCTGGTTGTTAACCAATCGCCATTTTATCCCAGTCTGTTCGAGTTTGGCACTTATCGCTCATTTGAAGGTGTCATTCAGGAAAAGCCCTATCCGATCCTGTTAGTAAAACGTCCCGGAGAAGCTGGTAAGCTACCGGGTTTTTCCCAATATTACCTGGTATCCTTCGGGAAATTTGGCACCGCAGCAGCGGTCAAGGGGTTGGACGGCCAGCAAGTGACACTGCAAGGCTCCCTGATTTACCGCGATCAACAAACGATGATTGAAATTGTTGACGGAAGTATTGAAAAAGTCGATCGCCTTAGCGGTGGCAGCAGCGGATTACCATTAAAAGGTGAAGGGCAAAACCTCGGTAATTTTACTTTGACCGGCGAGATTGTCGATTCCAAATGCTTTCTGGGCGTCATGAATCCTGGCAATCTAAAACCGCATAAATCTTGCGCCATCCGCTGCATTAGCGGCGGCATTCCCCCGGTGTTCGCCGTGCAGGATAAAAACGGTATGACAAACTATTTCCTGCTCGTCTCTGCAAGCGGTCAGCCTGTCAATCAGGATGTGCTGAATTTAATCGCGGAGCCCCTGAAAATTAATGGGGATGTCTATCAATATGGCAATCTTTTAGTGCTGAAGGCCGACCCCGGTAAATATGAGCTAATGTAATCAAAACATCTGCCGATAATGTTTTTAAAGGCAACAGAAAAGCCTGTTAAACGATATGTGAATTCTATAACTTACACCACTTCCAGTAGCAGAGAGCCGTACATCCCCAAACCCGGCGCTACACTTGTTACGAGAATATTGACAGCGTTCTAAGAAATGATTACACACCAACAGTGAGAAAAATATCACTAAAGAGCACAGGTTTCATAACAGATTAATTTACTTATAATTAAAGACAGCGAAGCCGCCTTAGAATTAAAGAAATAATCCAATCATTTGGATTATTGCCTCTTTTTTGATATTATATTTATCTAAGAGAGGGCACCAAAACTACTTCTTTCTTGGAGTTAATTTAGACAAAGCATTCAAACTTACTGAATCGGGAATAGGTAAGCTAGATTGTAGTGCTGTGAGGGCAGCATCTAATTCGAGCGAATGCATCGGATTTTGTTTTCTGTTTTGACAGTGACGACGGATTGGATCGGCAATCAGTTTAACTTATTTATTCCGGAGGGTTTTCTTTATGATAACCCAGGCTGGTGCCCAGCCCATTCCGAAATAGAACTTGTAGCAAAAATTTTCGTGTAAATTGTTTTAGCATGACATTATTGTTCGCCTTAATTAATACTGTGGAGGTATTAAGCGACAACAGTAATTAAAAGTACACTGTCCTATGGAGCCGTACCATCTGTTATCTCATTTGATGTCAGATTGAGAGGCTCTGCTTACTCATTTATTAACCAAACAGGGAAGGTAAATCAAATGAGAAACCCATTCAACGGCAAGAATCCTTTCGAGGATCTTGAACTGTTCGATAAGAAGAAGTCTAATGGTCGAACGCAGAAGTCGAAAGTGTCCTATAAGGGCATATCCCGGATCGATTCCGAACATAACCATACCCATGGTTGGTATGTACGGATTCGCCAGAACGGGAAAGTTAAATCCAAATTTTTCAGCGATCGTAAATACGGTGGCATTGTAAAGGCTTTGATGAAGGCACGCCGCCATTATCGTAAAGAGATGCAAAACGTGTTTACGGAAACGCTGGGAGAAGCGCCGGAAAAAATCCCGAATCGCGTCATTGTCACCAAAAACAAGAATAACAACACCGGCATTATTGGTGTACAGCGCATCGAACGGGAAAATCCCGGCGGCTCTACTTATCGGGCATTTCGGGTTTGCTGGACTGATCCGAACGGTAAAGCAAAAACGAAATTTTTCTCGATTAACAAGTTGGGAGAAGAAGCCGCATTTGCGCAGGCTTGCGAATATCGCAAAGAGAAATTATTGAGTGAGTAATTCTCTAGCCTCAATTTTATGACTTTTTGACCGGCAGCTACTTGAATTGCCGGAGAGATAATTTGCGTTTCGGGCTTTTCGCAAATATCCATTGATGTTTCAAACACGCTGGGCCGTATTACGGTCCAGCATGGCGTATTTTAATCCCCAAAATTTAAGGCCTTTTTCCGCAAGCAGCTATTTATTAGCTGCCCAGGGCGATATATTCGATATTGCTGCAGGGTGACGTGTTTCCGGTGAGATGACCGATATATTAACGACATTTTCTTACCATTAACTGCATTACCCTTTCTGGTAGCTTCATAAATTTTTTAAATCTTGCAATTCCAGCCCTGTACTATTAATAGTACAGCTATAATGACTTATTTTTGTTTTGCTTTTTGATATCTAGATGTTCTATCTTTTGTCTCACTTAATTTTTCATACGGGAGCATTTTAGCATGGATTGGTTCAAGAGAAAAAAGGGGATTGGAGAGGATAGTGAGAAAAAAGCAATCCCGGATGGATTGTGGGTTAAATGTGACGGCTGTGGTGAGATAATTTACCGCCCGGAATTAGAGAAAAATATGCATGTTTGCGGGAAATGCAATTTTCATTTCCGTATTACCAGCAAGGAATACATCGCCTACTATTTCGACGAAAAGAGTTTTAAACCCTTCGATGAAAATATCAAGCCGACGGATCCGCTGAAGTTCAAGGCGAAAAAGCGCTACAGTGAACAGCTAAAAGCGGCCCAGAAAAAAACCGGTCTCAAAGATGCGGTTGTTACCGGGGAAGCGCTTATCGGTGGTAAACCGGTGATTGCCGCGCTGATGGATTTTTCCTTTATCGGTGGCAG
>JAUIFT010000275.1 GCA_030430345.1 Calditrichia bacterium
CGGATATTATCCCGATCCAGCTCATCCCATTTGCCTTTAAATTTCGACCAGGCCATATCAACAAAATATTTGGTATCATATTTACCGGATAACCAGACCCCCATAAATCGTTTCCCGTTACTGTTCCGGTAAACTTCCAGGTCAATCAAACGAAAATCCTGGTCTATCAGTCCTTTCTGGATAGTCTTAAAAGTATTCCAGTCAACATCTACCCAAAGGCGGTAGTCCAGGGTTGATTCATGAAATACCCCGGCATAATGGCGATCGCGGCCATCAACATATGTTTCGATGTCTACCAGGCGAAAACCGTCGGCAGCCAGTTTCTCCCAGCGATCCTTAAATTCCAGCCAGGTTAAATCCACTTCAATCTGCTGCTGGATATTTGCCTCACGCCATACGCCGATAAACCGCCGCTCTCTCCCCTGTTTATAAGTTTCTATATCCTGCAGAACGTATTCAGTGCCATTTAGCTGATCCCAACGGGATTTAAATTCTTTCCAGGATTTACTAACGATGATGCAGCTGTCCGTACCGGAATGCCATAAGCCGTGATACCGCCGGCTACCTCCGGAAGATGCTGTAATTTCCAGGTCAACCAAACGGAATTTTTTCTTACGAAGCTTCGCGTCTGTTTCAACAAATTTTTCCCAGCTTACACCGGTAAGAATGCGTTCCTTTTCCGTGTTATAGTGCCAAACACCGGCATACTTCTGGGCGGATAAAAAGGTGGGCAGAAAAAACAAGGTCAACAAGATGCCCCACATGATCTGCTTTACCGGTAGTAAACCGGCCAAGCTATCCTGATGATGCATAGTAACCTTCGGGTGATGATGTGACATCCTGAATCTCCTCTTCTACACTTCAGCAGCAGTGGTCGATGATGCTATCAACCGTAGCAATTAACGTTTCACAAGGCAGGGTAAATATAAGATAAAATTGAGGAATCTCAAAGGGAAGCTTTCGCCGGGACATCTAGATATCCCGGCGATTTAAAAATTGGCTAGTGATGTTTAGTTTGTAAAAAAACCTTGTCCAACAATCCGAAAGCGGTCAGAATTACCAATGCAAACAGGATTAAATGGGCGTTTCCGGATGAAAATAGCGGCAGATTTTCCATAAATGCCGGAAGGGCAATATCGGGAATTTGCAAATATCCCAACAGGGTGCTGCCCAGATTCGTGAAATAAAGCACTGATGCACCACCGACAAGGAAAAGCAGGGACATCAATCCATTTTCCCAGAAGTCAAATTTCTCGTTCTCGGCAGATTGCACCCGGGTTACTACCCGACTGGCAAAATCTGCGGATAGCATCAATCCGGTGTCATCTTTCAGGCCATCATAAAGGCTGCGATAGACCTGAAGCTCCTTACGGCAAGATGGGCATTCCTCCAAATGCCAATCAATCGCGGAACGGTCGATCTCAGGATCGTTGTCGAGATACCCTTGTAATTGGGTATCGTCCAGGTGTCTCTCATTTACTGTCATTACCAAAGCTCCTCAGCCGGAAATTTCTCCAGCATTCGTTCTTTTAGTAGTTTTCTTGCACGGAAAAGATAACTCTTAACCGTGCCTTCAGGCAAGCTCATTATTTCGCAAATTTCCTGATAACTGAGCTCGTCAATATGATATAAGGTTAAAATGGTCCGGAATTTGGGGGGCAGATCATCAATTTCTGCCTGCAAATATTTAAAGGCTTGTTTGTTCATCATCCACTCATCCGGTGTTTTTCCTTTTCCCGAAACCTGCTCAATAAACGCCGTCTCCTTTTGTGCACGGCTGGCAGCGGCTTTTTGTTCCGTCATTGCCAGATCATCGTAGAGGGGCAGCTTTTTCTTCTTCAGATAGTTAATACTGGTGTTATAAGCGATACGGGAAATCCAGGTTGATAATTTTGATTTATATTGGAATTTATCAAGATTCTTATAGGCTTTAAAAAATACATCCTGACAGATTTCCTCGCGGTCTTCCTCGTTACTGACCATCCGAAAAACGATATGGCATACCAAGCGCTGATAGTTTTCTACCATCGTTTGGAAAGCATTCATATCTCCGGAGAGAATCTTTTCGATCAGTTGTTGTTCCGCTTGCATCCGCCGCTTTCTATTTTTTACAACCTATTCAACCAGACAAACTGATTTCACGAATGTTGCAGGCTTTTCTAAAATACACATTTTTTTTCAAAGATACACGGCTTGGGGAAGTTGGAATTGGGAATGCGGAATTAAAAAATTCTACATTCCCAATTCCGCATTCCGCATTTCACAATCCGATTTTTTCAAAAAAATTTCGCAACCACTGCAACATTCCCATTTTTCCCCTGTCTGCTGCAATGTAAACGATGAAAAAGAAATTAACAGTATTACTAATGAATACCTATTTTTAAGAGGAGATTGACATGAACCATCCAGAAGTTATTGTTATTCCGGTGATTTTTCTGACCATTTATATGGTGATTAAAACTCTTTCCGATAATCGCATCAAAAGAATTCTGATTGAGAAAGGCGAAACCGGCGAGAGTTTGAAGCACCTCAATATGTCCCAGCCACTGAATGGATTGAATTCTATGAAGTGGGGCTTGATTCTGATCGGTATCGGCGCGGCATTCTTTATTGCTGAACTGTTCCCGCGGGAAATTTCCGATGGCGGCTTATTAGGATTAATGAGTCTTTTTGCCGGTGTTGGTTTCCTGGTCTATTATAATCTGGCCAAGAAAGAACTTTCCCAGAAAGACGGCGAATAACGCTTAACAGGAGCCGATCATGGAAAAGACATATTACCAATACATCCTTATACTGCTGGCGATTCTCTTCGCCGGCAGTATGAATGGGCAGGATAGTTCCACCGCCATAACAGACAGCACTGGTAACGATAGCAGCTTCAGCAGTAGCAATAAAAGCACGCTGCCAATATTAAAGCTGAATCAGGGCACGGATCGCTACGAATATTTTTCTTCTCCGATTCGCCATGTGACGGTTACCCTCGAAGGCAATATCCAGTTCAGTGAAAATGAACGGGAAATCGTCAGCATTTCGCCGGATGGATACTTTCTGTTAACCGAGCGGCGCTGGTTTACTACCCGCAAACTGGAAGTGAGGCCCGGCAACGACGGTAAGCCAATCTTTAACTACCGCGTGCGCAGTTCCAGTTTCCCCTTTGATAAAGCTGCCCAGGCCTGGCTGCGGGAAACTTTACCGGAAGTGCTCGATGAAACCGGCATCAACACGACGATTCGCATCAACAACTATCTTGCTGCCGGCAAAACGAGGAGTGTGTTTCGGGAAATCGCTCATTTGGGCAGCAGCTCCCGCAAGCGGGACTTTTACCTTCGCCTGGCAAATTTGGAGGGGATGGATCCGGAATTCCGCCAGCAAATCATTAGTGATGCCGGCGATGAAATCCACAGCAGCAGCGAATTACGATATGCCCTGACGGAGCTGGCGAAAATACTCCCGGGCGATACAGAAACCACCTCCCGGCTGATTCGCGCCGCTGAGAACATTTCTTCCAGCAGCGAAAAGCGCTATACCATTTCCCAGCTCGCTGAGCATCGTGATCATACCGCAAACACGCTGACTGATTTATTCGATTTGACCGAATCCATTTCCTCCAGCAGTGAAAAGGGCTACGCCCTGCGGCAAATGGCCTCACTGGTATCGACATATCCGGCGGCGGCAAAGGCCTACCTGGAATGCGCGGCAACAATTTCATCTTCATCAGAATTCGCCACAACGTTGATCACTTTGGCGAGCAATGCCGAGTTGGATGACGAAGGCTGGGCACACCTGGCCGAGACTGCTGCATATATCTCATCCAACAGTGAAAAAGGGCGGGTATTACGCCATGTCGCGGCACAGGGTTCTGAAGTCATGGAAGCATCACGAGCGCTGTTGATATCCGCTGCCAGCATTGAATCTTCCAGCGAAAAAGCATCGGTATTGCGCGCATTCCTTGCTTCCCGCGACCTGGAAGCAGCTACTTACCATCCGCTGTTTTCCGCGATTAAATCTATTTCATCCAGTAGCGAAAAAGGCTCGGTGCTGCGAATGGTTGCCAATCGGAAAACACTCAGCAACTTTACTGAGGTAGACCTCTTTCTTGATGCAACGGAAACAATCACTTCTTCCAGCGAAATGGAAAGCGTTTTAAATGCACTCTTGCAAACACCACAACTTGACGAAGCCTCCTTAAAAGCAATCATGCGCTTTGCCAATACTCACATTAGCAGTGACAGCAGCCGGCGGCGGATTATCGACATCGTCTCCAGCCGGATGATGGAAGACATCTAAATTTTTGCATAGGCATCTCCTGCCAAACCACCGGGGTGAATCATCTGCCGGATTCATCCCGGGATTTTTCCACAAACCCCTTCTCTCCCCTTTTCCAATTCAACCAGGATTGTTACATTAAAAGATAGTGTTAAAAATGCAATGCTAATGCTGTCATCGCTTCGGCAAAAAGCGCCTCGCAATGACCGGATTGAATAGCATTACTTCTTAAACACTACCCATAAAAAAATGCGGGAGATGTTATGAAAAAGCTGTTGAGACTTTTTATCCTGGCAATTGCAATTCTATTCGTATGCCTTCTTGCCTTCACTTACTTACCGATTCCTGGTCTGGCGGCTGCGGATTCCGAAAATAATATTTTTGAAGAACGGGCTGATCAGTTCTTTTCCCTGATCGCCAGCAGCAATGGCTTGCAGCGACCTTTTCCGGAAATGAAGATGCGCGCTGATAATCCGGATACCCCGGAAAAGATTGAACTGGGAAAGCTACTGTATTTTGATCCGTTACTGTCAGGTAAAAACGATATTTCCTGCGCCCATTGCCATCATCCCGATCTTGGTTTTTCCGATAACCGCGCCATCTCCATGGGGAAAGATGCCAGTGGTTTAGGTCGGGACCGTAAGGGCGGCGCGGTGCTGCGCCGCGGCTCTCCAACTGTTTGGAACAGTGCCTTCAATCACCTCCAGTTTTGGGATGGCCGGGCAGCAGATCTGGAAGAGCAGGCCGGAAAGCCGATTCAGGATAAGAAAGAGATGGATCAGGATCCGGTGGCATTGCTGGAGGAATTAAAAGCGATTCCTGCTTATGTTGAGTTATTCAAGGAAGCATTTCATTCTTCCGA
>JAUIFT010000276.1 GCA_030430345.1 Calditrichia bacterium
GCTTCTGATGAATCCAGGCGTAGAGGCCATCCTGCTTAACCAGCATTTTGTGTGTGCCTTTTTGAGTGATTCGCCCTTCTTCCAAAACAATAATCTGATCTGCATTCTGCAGGGTCGATACCCGGTGAGAGACCAGAATCACCGTGCGGTCCGGGAGGAATTCCTGCAAGTTACCCAATATCCGGGATTCCGTCTGGGTGTCCAGCGCGGAGAAAGCATCGTCGAGTAAAAAGATGGCCGGTTTGCATAAAATCGCCCGGGCAATCGACACCCGCTGTTTCTGCCCGCCACTGAGGTTGATCCCTTTCTCGCCGAGGATGGTATCATACTGAAAAGGAAAATCGACAATCTGATCATGGATGTCAGCCATTTTAGCGGCCCACTGAATTTCTTCATCGGTGGCATCCGGTTTTCCGTAAGCGATATTCTCCTTGATTGTCGCAGAGAAAAGAAAGGTCTCTTGCGGCACATAGCCGATGCGTTTTCGCAGAGATTTCAGGGAGAGTTGATTGACATCAATACCATCGACAGTGAGCATTTTCTCGCCAACCGGATAAAAATGCGGGATCAGCTTTATCAGGGTGCTTTTCCCGGAACCGGTAGGGCCGATAATGCCAACGGTCTGCCGTGGCTGGATGTGCAAATTGATATCTTCCAATACGGGAATCTTATTTTCATAGTTGAAATTGAGTCCCTGAAATTGAATGTCACCCCGGATATTTTCCGGTGTTTGGGCATCAGGAGGATCAAGGATTTCCGGAACCGCATCGTAGATAGTTTGCATCCGCTCCATCGAAGCCGTTCCCTGCTGCAACAGGCCGATGACCCAGCCCAGGGCGATAAAGGGCCAGATCAAAATATTCGCATAGAGGATAAACGCGGTAAATTCACCGAGGGAAATGGTGCCGGCGATAACCTGTTGTCCACCAATCAATATCACTAGTGCGACTGCAATACCAACGGTTAAAACCATAGAAGGATGGAAAGCTGCCTGCACTTTTGCATGATCCACATTTCGTTTTAAATACTCTTTGCTGGCCTGATTAAACTGCTCGATCTCATGAGATTCCCGCACATACCATTTCACCATGGTGTTCCCGGAAAGGTTTTCCTGGGCGATTGTGCTGAGGATAGAAAACTGCGATTGAATCCGTTCAAAGCGTTTGTAAATTGCCTTCCCGAAGCGATTCACCAGAACAGCGATTACTGGAAATGGGATCAACGTGTACATCGTTAGGCGCGGGCTAATCAGTATCATCATGGGAATGACAAAAAGAAATGCAAAAACCGTATTGGTGGAATAAGCGATGCCCGGTCCGACCAGCATGCGCACTGCCGAGAGATCGTTGGTAGCGCGGGACATGATATCGCCGGTGGAAATACTTTGATAATAGCCGGGCGACATTTCCGTGAGTTTCCGGAAGAAATCATTGCGCATATCGTTTTCAATTTCCCGTGATGCGACGATCATACTGCGCCGCATCATGAAAGAGAAAATGCCTTCACAAATAGCAATAAGCACCAGTAGCGCGGCATAAAACGCCAGGTCTGTCAGGTTAAAAGTGTCTTTCAAATAATCGATGGCATTTTGGATAACCTTGGGATTGGAAATACGAAATAGATTGGTCATGAGGACGAAAAAGACGCCGGCAATATATTTCTTTTTATAACGGGCCAGGTAGGGCAACAGGTATTTCAGAGATTTGAACATATTGATCCTGAATTCTTAAACTCATGGGTGATCGAACAGGCAATGAATCTGCCCCAAAACGATATTCAATATAATTCCGGGGAAGGCGGGGCAACAGGATTTTTTTGATGATATTGAATGAAATGATTTTGCTAATAAATTTATGGTAAATTTTGATGTGTTATCTGGAGGGGATAATAATTGTTGATCGTTTTTGCCCGGAGCTTTTTGCTCCGGGCTAGGGGGATCGGTCCTGCGGACCTTTTTTGTTTTTATTTTTGATGGACAATCTGTCCATCAATCAATACCGCTTCCACATGGGTGACGTACTCGAACGGATCACCGTCGAATAAAACCACGTCAGCGTCTTTGCCTTTTTCCAGGGAGCCGGTGCGCTGATCGATACCGAGAATTTTTGCCGGATTAATAGTCAGAGCGGCCAGGGCGTCATTAAATGCGAGGCCATTGGCAACGGCGATTGCCGCTTCGTAATTGACCACGCGGGTTTTCGGAACGTAGCTTTCGTAGCCACTTTGAAAAGCGAAGAGAATACCGGCTTCCTGCAGTTTCGCGGCCGTTTCGTAGCTGGCATTCTGAGTATCGCCATAATTACGGGCCATGGTTGGATGCACGATCACCGGCACGCCGGCCGCTTTAATTTCATCGAGCACCAGGTAGGCCTCGGCAGCGCCGTCGAGAACCAGTTT
Source organism: Calditrichia bacterium (assembly GCA_030430345.1). The sequence goes on from JAUIFT010000276.1 coordinate 2,398, forward strand.
GAAACCAAACTCTTTAGCGAGGCGCAGTGCGGTCATTATTTCTACCGAACGCTGGGCGGTGATTAATAACGGCATTTCACCAGCGAGGACCTGCGCCATTGCTTCTGCTTTTAAATCCCGGCCGGGGCGTTTGTCCGCATCTTTATTCGCTGCTTTTTTAGCGTATCGTTGTGCCTTGAGCAGGGCGGCACGGAGCATTGCCACGCTTTTTGCGCGGGTGCCGGGAGATTTGTAATTGCGCGATATTGAAGCGCCTAATGTGGCGGTGAGCATCTGGGGGGCTGCAACCAGCGCTTCATCGATAGTTTCTCCGGTTGTTTTTACCAGCACAGATTGACCGCTAATCACCGCGCCGGGAGCCTGCCCAGTATGCAATGCGGTGACGCCATGTTCGCGCAGCCAGGTAACCAGCGCTTCCCGGGGATTGTAAGCATCCAGCGCGCGCAGCTCCGGCTGGATCGCCTTGGATTTATCCAGTTGGTCCTGGTCGTGGGGCTGATTGAAATAGCCGGCCAAACCGACAACGGAGTGGGCATCGATAAATCCCGGGGTGACAACTTTGCCGGAAAGCTGCTGGTAGTCATCCCCAACGGAAATATCTGCAGCTGCCCCAACTTTTTCAATCTTGCCACCTTTGATTAGGACAACACCATTGCTGATCGGATCCCCGGCTGCGGTATAAACCATTTCCCCGCTGACCGCAATTTTCTGGGCGAACAGTGCGGAAAAACCAAGGATAATCCAGCAGATAAGAAATGTATAAGTAAAAGTTTGATTCAGTCTATTTGGAAAAATTTTCATGTTATTCCCTGTTTTCAATTCTTCATAATTTTTCTTCTGCTACAGCCTACAGCCTGTTATAAAAAACTAGTGCGTCCCAAATTCCTCAAGACAGCTATCATGATGTTCGGCGTTTTCGAAAACGTCATAGCCACCGGTTGCATACTTGCGATGTTCCGGGTTGGCGCGATCGAAGAGCAATTGCCCTTCCACCCAGGTTTGCTCGATATGGGTGTAGACGCTGAAGGGATCTCCGGAAAGCACGATAAAATCCGCATCTTTCCCTGCTTCCAGGGAGCCGATACGATCCTGCAGATCCATCATGCGCGCGCCGGCGAGGGTGAGGGATTCCAGGGCTTTCTCCCGGGAAAGACCATGCTTAACGCCAAAGGCGGCTGAGCGGAAAAAGAGGCGGGAATCGGTAATACCATCGTCGGTATGATAAGCGACATCCGCACCGGCCGCTGCCAGCACACTACCGGTTTTATTATCCAGGTGGATCGCTTCCAATTTTCCTCCGGGGGAGTCAATAGCGATAACTGAACAGGGCGCTTTCGCCGCCGCAATCTCGTCGGCGACCATCCAGCCCTCGCTGACATGATGAAGCACCACCCGGAAGCCGAATTCTTTCTTCAAACGGAGCACGGTAAGAATATCATCGCTGCGATGGGTATGGTGGTGGACGATCCGCTTCCCGTCAAGCACCTGCAAGAGCGTTTCCATGCCAAGATCCCGCTCAGGCATTTTCTCCGCATCGCCATTGGCCTTTTTCACTTTTTCCCGGTAGGCCTGCGCCTTGATGTAAAGCTCCCGCACCATCGCGGCAGATTTGGCCCGTGTGCCGGAGAACGGCGGTTTTTTGCGCAGAGAGTTGGTGCCATTGGCCATCTTTAAGCCGCCGCATACCCCGTTTTGCGGATCATCGCAGTAGAGTAGTTCTTCGATGGCGCTTCCTTCCCGCAGTTTCAGGTAAACGGTCTGGCCGCTCATCAGGTAGCCGGATCCGGGCATAATATTGACGGTGGTAATGCCGCCGGCCCGCGCTTTATGAAAACGCTTGTCGCGCACGTTAATGGCATCGAGGATGCGCACGTCCGGATGGAGGGAGGCCGATGCATCTCCGCCGCTACCCTGACCGATATGAGAATGGGTGTCCACCAAGCCGGGCATCAACACTTTGCCGCTGACATCGTGGCGAACGGCATCGGCAGGCGCACTCACCTGGTCGGCAGCGCCAACCGCCAGAATTTTACCGTTTTGGACGACCAGCGTACCATTTTCGATCGGGTCGCCGGCAATGGTGTAAATTAAGGCGCCACTATATACTTGTGGCTTTTCCTGGGCAAACACTATCAGTGGCATCGCCAGGTAACAGAAAAAGAAAAGAATGCATCTAGGCATCATAGTTACCGCTCTCCTGAGTAAAAAGACATTCGGAAAAATCGTTTCGCCAAGATACACTTTCCCGTGGAAATAAACAAAAGCTGAAATTGCTATATAATACCAGATTCCATTGCCCATTTGCAAATCTGTAAATAGACAAAGGAGCAAAGAATAGATGCGCTTTTAGTTGAGATTTTTTGAGTGTTATCCTACTAATTTTAAAATTTTGTCTTCTCGCTTTAACACCGAAAATTAAATAGAGCTGGCGGTGTCGGTCTTCCCGGGTATATCTTACATAATAGCTTGATTTCCGGAAGCTTTTTTTGTAAACTTGCACACTTTTGGAGGATTGAATGACGGTTACAAAAGCAGATCTCGTAAACCTTTTGACGGACGCCACCGGTCTGACCAAGGCAGACATTGAGGCAGTCGTTAATGGCTTCCTTTACCAGGTCGTTGAATCTATTCAAAACGGCGACCGGGTCGAGTTACGTGGATTTGGCAGCTTTCATGCAAAAGAGCGGGAAGCACGAACGGTCAAAAATCCCCGGACGAACCAGATCGTAAA
>JAUIFT010000277.1 GCA_030430345.1 Calditrichia bacterium
CTCCCAGATTGAAATCCAGGTAATCTTTCATCGCATATTGGAGGGAGAGGCTGACGAACCCGCTTTCATCATCAAGATTTCTGCTGTAACCGGCGCTCCCGGATATCAATGGATGAATCTGGTAAACTGCTTGTCCGATAATATAATTTTTCCCCAGATTGATAATGTCCCCGGCCAGCAAAGCAGGTATATCATAGTCACGCGGCTGGCGGCTGCCCTGCCCATTATGTTGATATTCCAGTAACGCATAAAGCTTGCTGGTAAATTGATAATCCAGCCCCAGGATGCCTTTAAAGAAGCGATCATCACGGACCTTATCATAGGCATAAATTGCTTCTCCCCGCAGCCCGGCCAGCAGCACATTTCCGGCGAAATCTCCACCGATTATGCTTCTTTGATCGAACCGCCCGGCGATCAGGGAAACATCGTAGGTCTGCCAGTTGCTGCGGAAACGCAATCCGGCATTATGGGCTTCCCCGCGCGGGCGGGGATTATAAACCAGGGACAGGTCGGTAAAATTGCCCAGGAAAATTTTCACCGTTAGCAAGTCCGCACCATCCTTCTCAATTTTATCAAAAGTGGCAGGATTAATCGGGCTAAAAAGATCGGTGGGATTCCAGACCCGCCCGGTGCCCCAGGCCACCCGCTGACGCCCCAGGGTGATTTCCCCAAATGTTAATTCATGACGTAAATAGAATCGATCGAGAAAATGACTGAATAGAATGTTATCATTCGCTGCGTAATTCCAACGAAGATTAAACAATTGCCGGTTAGTTTGCCCGATATCCGGGTTAAAAAGTAATGGGCCGGAAAGCATCAGGGCATCGAATTCATATTCCAGCGCTAATAGTGTATTATCCCCCAAATAGAGCGTCGGGCGGAAGCGGGTTCGGCTAAGGGTTAGCCAAAGGCCATCACTTTCCCCTTCGAAGCCACCGTCAACATTTTGGTAGACGGGTAAGGTGGCGCTATAACCGGAGAATGTCAGTTCATTTTGTCCGTAAAGGAAGCTACAAAACAAGTAGATAATCAGCAACAGGCAGTAGTGAACCGTTGGCTTGGCTATATTTTGTTTCACCGCCGGTCCTCGGCAATTTTGCCATCTTTAAGGATTAACAGGCGGCGCGCCCGCTTGATCACCTGAGGATCATGCGAAGAAAAAATAAAGGTAATATTATGTTCCCGGTTCATCGTTTCCATCATATCCAGTAAGTCTGCGCCGGTTTCCGAGTCCAGATTAGCGGTCGGTTCGTCCGCCAGAACAATCGATGGATTATTCACCACGGCCCGGGCGACGGCCACCCGCTGCTGTTGCCCGCCGCTCATCTCATTCGGGCGCTTTTTGGCCAATTCGGAAATATGAAGTTTCTCCATGGCGGCAAACGCCCGTTCATGCCGCTCTTTTTCCGGAACCCCGGCGAGCATCATGGTAAACTCGATATTTTCCAGGGCACTTAATACCGGGATAAGATTATAGGCCTGAAAAACAAAACCGATTTTCTTCAGACGCAATTCTCCCAGTTCATTGCGATTCAGTTCACTGATATCTTCGTTATCCAGAAAGACTTTTCCGCTGGTTGGCGTATCCAAAGCGCCGATCATATTTAACAAGGTCGTTTTCCCGGAGCCGGAGGGACCAGCAATTACCGTAAACTCGCCTTTTTCCACTTCAATCGATACCCCGCGAAGGGCATGCACCGGAATACCGTTATCCTGATAGATTTTTTCCAGGTCTATTGTTTTGATTGTTGACATTGTATCCTCGAATCTTATTTTCGTTGATCGTTGATCGTTGATCGTTCTTCGTTGATCGTTCTTCGTTGATCGTTGATCGTTGATCGTTGATCGTTGATCGTTGATCGTTCTTCGTTCTTCGTTCTTCGTTGATCGTTCTTCGTTGATCGTTTGTCGCCATTTGACATCCGGGGATTTGAGACGGTTCGTGATCCGTCTCTACGGGGAACGAACAACGGGCAACGATCAACGGTATTTCACACATGGCGGATGGCGCGGATTGGGTTCAGGCGCACCGCACGAATTGCCGGGTAGATGGCGCCCAGTACGGAAAATACCGGCACTACCAACGTCGCAGACAAAATACCTTGCATCGTTAATTCCGGATAGATGATCGCCCCGATCCCTAATGCGCCCAGTCCGTCGGAAAAATTTCGTAAATCCATGCCATTACTGGCCAGCGGTAAATAACAGAGGTAGCCGAGCAGCAGTCCGATGATCGTGCCGGTTATCCCCAACAACAGCGCTTCCAACATTATCATGCCAAAAAGGCGGCGGTTTTTCATGCCTACGGCCATTAATACCCCAAATTCCTGTATACGCTCCAACACCGACATTAACATGGTGTTGATGATTCCAAAAATCATGGCAATGCCGATAATCGCATAAAAGACAAACATCGCCTGTTTGGAGACATCGACTTGCATCACCAGCAGCGGCAGCAGTTCCTGGTAGGTAAGCACTTCATATTCTTCCCCCAGCGACTGTTTTAATGCACTCGCGACCTGGTGGCTGGCGTTGGCATTTTCCAGAAGGATAGCGACTTCGGAAATTCGCTCTCCAAAATCCAGCATCTCCTGGAGGTTTTCCATTGCAACAAAACCGTGCACGTTGTCAAATTCCGAACTAAACGTACGATAGATACCGACTACCCGAAAAACATCGGACCCAATATCACCATCCAGGGAAGATGCCATCGCGACCACTTTGTCTCCCAGGCCAACTTCCAGCTTCTCCGCTAATTTTTTACCGATGACAATTTCATGTCTCTCACCGTTGAGGTAACGCCCTTCCACCAGAGATTGCTTAATGATCGTAACCGCTGCTTCTTTCTCCGGCAGTACGCCGGCAATAAGAATTCCCGAGGCGCTGCTGGCGCTGCTTAATATTCCATAGGAAAGCACCCGCTCACTGTAATGCTTAATCCGACTCTCCGCTCCCAGGGCCTGTCTTATTTCCCGGATATCAGTAATATTATTTTGAATAACTTTATTATCATTAAATCCGTTCTTATGAATTTGAATATGGGTAACGTGAGACCCAATTTGATTACCAAGCATCTGGTGGATCATTCCCATGGAAAGGCTGTCGTACAATAAAATAGCAATCAAGCCGACAATCGCGGAGATAAGCACCAGAATCGATCGGCGGGAATTTCGCCAAATATTCCGCCAGGCCAATTTAAACAACATGAATAACCCTTCTAGTTCAGAGTTCAGAGTTTGTCACTTTTCAACTCTGAACTCTGAACTTTGAACTTTTTTAAGTGTATCGTATTCCCTTAAGCGGTTCCAGTTTATAGACCTTAAAAATCGGGTATAAACTCATTAATACCGAGACAATAAAAATCATTATGCTGGCATCAAGAAAAACGCTGCTTTTCAGCGATGATTCCAGGCGGGGCAAAAAGCCATATTCTTCGTAAAGGGCGGCAAAATCCCCGGTAAAAATGATCGGATTTTCAACGATGTAATAGTTGATGCCACCAGCAATCAAATTGCCAATGAGCAGCCCAATCAGAACAATGACGACGGTTTCCAGAAAAACCAATGTAACCAGCTTCCGATATGGCATTCCGATTGACAACGACACCCCAAATTCCCGAAAACGTTCCGTAACGGACATCATCACTGTGTTCATAATGCCAAAAGCCACGACGAGAACCAGGATAGCGAGGAAGAGGATACCGCCGACTTCATCCAGCTTCATATTTTGTTGCAACCCGGGCATAATTTCTTTCCAGTCTAAAACCTCGCGCTCATCGCCCGGTAATTTTTCAGCGACAGACTGTTTCACCGCGTCTACGGCATCGAGGTCGTCCAGAGAGATTGCAACTAAATTCACCCGCCCATACATCGTCAAAAGCTCCTGCGCGGTTCGGAGCCCCATCAACACTATCCTGCGGTCAAAATCGATCGCGCCGGTCTTAAGAAGGCCCCCTATTCGGAACTTCAAATTCCCCAGTGACCCGTCAAATCCCTGGGAAAGAATGACAATTGTATCGCCAATTGAGGCCTGCAAATTTTCCAACAATTTATAGCCAACGACAATATCGTAGGAGCTGTCGCTGCTAAAGAATTCGCCACCGCGCACTTTTTCCATCAATGTGGAGGTATTTTTCTCATAAGCCGGATCGACGGCGATAATTGCCGCGCCCTGGGAATTGTCCCGAAAGCTGATCAGACCGTCGCCCATAATGCGCGGGGCGTATCCGGTGATGGCCGGGGTTTCATCGAGGATTTTCCGTAGCTCATCATCGACGCGAAAGCTTTTTTGCAGGGTGCGATTTTTTTGGTAGCCGGTTTTTTGCACCTGGAGATAACCGGAAAAAATTTCCACGGCAGACTTAATATTTAGCGCGTAGGTACCGTGCTGAATTCCCCGCATCACGATGGAAAGCATTACTGCAAATACCACTGCCGAGATCGTAATAATCGAACGACGTTTATTTCGCCAGACGTTGCGCCAGGCTAATTTTAGTAACATTTGTTGCCCCTTTTCTGAATACGCAGCTTTTTTACCGGCCCCGTTCCAACTCCCGGAAAGAGAAAATACGCGATTTGATCTTAATATCAAACGCCATCAGCTTAATTTCCGTGCTTCTCTCCGGCTTTGCATCGTTGACCATTACCCAGCGGGTGGGAATTTTCCGGCCATTCATCGTCTGATGATCCAGGTATTCCATGTGGCGCATCTGCGCACCTTTCTCATCGAAGTAAGAGACGCGGGCGGGCAGATTATCGCTGATGCGCACCCAGTAGTGTATTTTTCCCCATACCACCGGCGCGTCGGGATGCGGCAACAGTTCAATTTTCCAGCAATTTTCACCGTCGATCACTTCTTCGCCGAGCAAACTCATCTCGTAGTCTTCATTCAGATTCGATTCCCGCACCAAATCATCATTGGTAAAATCGGAACCATTCCAGGACTGCAACATCATCGAGGGCGGGATCTTGATGGTTGTCTCGGTGTTCTTCAGGAACTTGTCGTCAACGTCTTTCATGGCTCACACCGTCAGGATGGCGAGGATGCCCACGGGCAGGCCCCATTTCAGGAAGAAGCGGATGGCCTGCTCGACGCGGAAGCGCGGGTGGACTAC
>JAUIFT010000278.1 GCA_030430345.1 Calditrichia bacterium
GTCAGTTATGTCAGCTATAAAAGCGCCAGCGCTTCGGCTACGGTTGCGGCCGGCGGTTCCGCGGATGTTAATTTTACTCTGGAATCGGACTTGTTGGATTTAACCGCTGTCGTCACCACCGGTGTGGTCAATAAAGGCTCCAAGCTGGAATCCAGCGTATCTATTTCGACACTGAACATTGAGGAAACGCAAAAATTAGCGCCGAGAACAACTGCCGAGATTTTCCGGACGATTCCCGGGGTTCGCTCGGAGGCATCCGGCGGTGATGGCAACACCAATATCACTGTGCGCGGTGTACCGATTTCCGCCGGTGGTTCTAAGTATCTGCAATTGCAGGAAGATGGATTGCCTGTTTTTCAGTTTGGCGATATCGCTTTTGCCACCGCGGATATCTTCTTAAGAGCGGATAACACTCTCGCCCGTATCGAAGCGATTCGCGGCGGTTCCGCCTCCACCCTGGCAAGTAATTCGCCCGCCGGTATTATCAACTTTATCAGCAAAACCGGCGCAGTTGAAGGCGGCAGCGTTAGCACCACGACCGGATTGGATTACAACAGTTTCCGCACGGACTTCAATTACGGCTCGCCCTTGAGCAATAGCATGAGTTTTCATGTTGGCGGTTTTCTGCGCCAGGGCGAAGGTCCCCGAACGGCCGGCTATACTGCAAACCTCGGCGGTCAGTTTAAGATGAATCTGACCCAGCTTTTCGATGGCGGATACGGCCGGGTTTATTTCAAATATTTGAATGACCGCGCCGCTGCCTATATGCCGATGCCGCTGAAAGTTGAAGGTACCAATAGTTCCCCGGATTGGGATTCTATTGACGGTTTTGACGCCGCTTCCGGCACGACGCACAGCCCGTTTTTATTGCAGAATTTAGGGCTTGGCCCGAATGGCGAACTTCGCCGGGCGGATGTCGCCGATGGAATGCATCCGGTATCCAGCGCGATTGGCCTGGAGTTTTCCCGCGAGCTGGGCGATGGCTGGAATTTTGAAAACCGCGGCAGACTGGCTTTTAATTCCGGGCGTTTCGTGACCCCTTTTCCGGCACAAGTCGGCACTGCTCAGGAAATCGCTGAAGATATTGGCGGCGCCGGTGCCTCCCTTCAATATGCCGATGGCAGCGCTTTTGGTAGCGGTTTCGAAGGCAATGGCCTTGCTTTAAGAGTCCACATGTTTGATACCGAATTGAATAAATTTGATAATTTTGTAAACGATTTCCGGGTGTCGAAAGAACTCGGTAATGCGAATGTCGCTGTTGGGTATTATCTCTCGAACCAGTCGATTTCCATGTCCTGGCTCTGGAACTCCTATCTCACCGAAGTAAATGGGGAAGATGCCAGAATGTTGGACGTTTATGATGCCAGCGGTGCCAAGTTGAGCCAAAACGGGCTCTATGCCTACGGTGTTCCCTTTTGGGGAAATTGCTGTACGCGTAATTATGACGCCGACTATAGAACCACTGCACCCTATTTTAGCGCTGATTTAGAAGTCAACGATGCGCTGAATGTCGATGCCAGCGTCCGCCTGGACAAAGGCCATGTTTCCGGACATTTTGCCGGTACCGTCCAAACGCAATTTGATGTCAATAATGATGGAATCATTTCTCCGAATGAAGAGAGCGTTTCCGCCGTTGACAATGCCAATATTACCCCGGTAGATTATGAATACGACTATGTATCTTTCTCTGCTGGCGGAAACTATCAATTAAATGACCGGCAAGCTGTTTTTGCCCGTTATAGCCGCGGCGGTGCCGCTAAAGCAGATCGTCTCTTGTTTGCGGGTCTGCCCTATACCGGTGGCACGGAGCTGAATGCGAAAGACGTTATCGATCAAGCGGAAGTAGGATATAAGCATCTCTTTAATAATGGTGGTTTGTTTGTGACCGGATTTATGGCAAATACTACTGAAGAGGGTGGATTCGAAGCCACGACCCAGGAAATCATCGAAAACGATTATGAAGCATTGGGCGTGGAAGTAGAAGCTGCATTTAGTTTTGGACAGGTTGATGTGCGCGGTGGATTGACATTCACCAAAGCGGAAATTACTTCCGGCGACAACATGGGCAATACCCCCCGGCGCCAGCCCGATTTAATGTTCAACCTGATACCGACATTAAATATTGGCCAGCATTCCGTCGGGCTAAGCGCTATTGGCCAGACCAAAGCTTATGCCCAGGATAGCAACGAGCTGGTTATGCCGGCATACACCTATATCAACGCCTTTCTGAATTACCAGATAACCAGCCAATTCTTTGCTTTGGTGAGTGCTAATAACTTACTGGATACCATCGGAATCACTGAAAGTGAAGAAGGCAGTATTGTCGACAACCAGGTAAATTATGTCCGCGCCAGACCCATTCCCGGCCGTTCTGCGACACTAACGCTTGGTTACAATTTCTAATTATGATAATATGAGCAAGTCAAAAATTGGTTTATAGTTATTCGCTTGAGGTGAAAAATGCGCATCTTTCACCTCAAGCGTTGAAGTGGGTTTTATTATCTAAAGGAAAATCATATGCCAGATTTCAATCTTCACGCCATCGATTTAACCATCATCGCACTCTACATCGTTTTTGTGCTTTGGTTGGGAATAAAACTGGGAAAGAAACATGAATCCGCCGAAGATTACTTTTTAGCCGGGCGCTCAATGATATGGCCGTTTATCGGCATTTCATTATTCGCTTCCAATATTTCCAGTACTACGCTTATCGGCCTGGCGGGGGATGCCTACAGTACTGGCATTTCGGTCTTTAATTATGAATGGTTTGCCACCATCATCCTGGTCTTCTTCGTCATATTTTTCCTGCCGTTTATCATCCGCGCCCGTATTTTTACTATGCCGGAATTTTTAGCAAAACGATTTGATGCCCGCGCCAGGAACTACTTTTCAATTTTAACCCTGTTTTTGAATATTGTGGTGGATACAGCCGGCAGCCTCTACGCCGGAGGATTGATGCTCAAGCTGATTTTTCCGGAAATTCCCATGTGGCAGACCATCACTATTTTGGCAATTATCGCCGGCGTTTACACTATTGCCGGGGGATTGGCAGCGGTGATATATACCGATGCGGTGCAAACCGTATTGCTGCTTATCGGTTCTATCGTTATTTCTATTGCTGCTCTTACGGAGGTAGGTGGTTGGGAGGCTGTTGTCAACCAGGTATCCCCGGAAAGCCTGAGCCTGATTCGTCCGTTGGATGATCCCGGCGTGCCCTGGCTTGGTTTGTTTACCGGCCTGCCGTTATTGGGGTTTTATTTTTGGTGTACTAATCAATTCATGACCCAGCGGGTGCTGAGTGCTAAAAACCTCTGGCATGGCCGTATCGGAAGTTTATTTGCCGGTTTATTAAAACTACCGGTACTCTTTATTATGGTGCTGCCGGGCACCATGGCTATTCTGCTGTATCCGGAACTCCCCAAGGCGGACCTGGTTTATCCCACGCTGATGTTTGACCTGCTGCCGGTAGGCTTATTGGGATTGGTGCTGGCCGGATTTATCGCCGCTTTAATGTCGCAAATAGACTCAACGCTTAACTCTGCCTCAACACTGGTCACCATGGACTTCGTGCGAAATGCCCGCCCAGATTTAGACAATGCTGAGTTAATGAAGGTCGGGCGCTGGGTAACCTTTGGGTTTATGATCCTGGCCGCACTCTGGGCGCCGCAAATTGAGAGTTTTGGCTCCCTCTTTAAATATCTGCAAAAAGTACTTTCCTATACCGTTCCCCCGGTAGTTGCCATGTTTTTAATCGGCATTTTCTGGAAACGGGCAAATGCCCAGGGCGCCTTTTATGCCCTGGTGATAGGCGTATTGCTTGGTGCGGCATTCTTTTATATGAATGAGGTTGCGCTAATTACCGACGTTCATTTTTTATATATCGCCCCGATCTTATTTATAATCTGTGTTTTGATTCTGGTTTTTGGCAGCCTCGCTACCGCACCTCCGGATGAAAAAAAAGTTGCGGAATTAACCTGGACAACAAAATTTTATCAGGCAGAGACAGAAGAGTTGAAAGAGCTTCCCTGGTTTAAAAATTACCGGGTGTTGTCATTAATACTGCTGGTCATAACCGCGATTTTGGTTGTTATGTTTTGGTAGGGCCAGATAATGCATTTTTTTTAACGGAAGGTATTTGAGGCAGGTGGTCTTACTACATGAATTTAAAACAGGCCTTCGAATGAAGATATATTTTCTAAGTATTGCAATTGCCTTTATTGGTTTATCGTTTGTTTCTGCTGCTGCAGCGGGTGATGGGAAAAAAAATACCTGTTACAACTGGGAGGACGTAAACCGATCGGAGGCGCAACGCCTGGAATCTATCGCGAAAGAGTGGTTATCCTTACTGGTAGATGTAAAAACTGAGCAGCTCTGGCAGCAATGTGACCCGGTTTTGCAGAATGAGGGCCCGAAAGCGAATTTTGAGACATTTGTCCATTCCCTGGCGGAGCGCATTGTTTCCTTGGAAAGCCTTGTACGTACCAGCGGTAAACTGATTGAAATCGAAAGCGCAATTACGGACTCCCGCTATTTAGCCTGCGGATCGAATACTGCCGGAAAAACCGGTTATTTACAGCAAAAAATCTGGCCCGGTATACAGAAAATTGCTGTTGTCTTTTATGAGCTGCAAACCACATCTATCTCAAGAAGAATTGTTGTGGTGATGGGGCAGCGTTCCGGCACGACATATAAACTACTCAGCCTGTATATAAACCCTGCTGTCTATCTCGGAAAAAATGCCGCCTATTATCAAGAACTGGCGGAGGCGTCCGGAAAAGGCGGCAACCAAATTGCCAGTTTTTGGTTTTATCAAGTGGCTTATCTTTTGTCGCAAACCGGGCCGGCCGCCCGCACCGGGGAATCCATCCGGTTGTTGAAGACCATACAGGATATACAGGCTGCCCCCGCCTTCCGGGAAAAAATCAACCATTTGAACGCCAATGGAATAAACTATCCGGTCTACAGTCTGTCATTTATTGAAATCGCCGATCAACTGGTTCCGGTAGATCACCATCACCAGAACGAGGAAGCAAAGCGAAACGGCGGTGAGAATGGCGACGAGCAAAGCCAGGAAGC
>JAUIFT010000279.1 GCA_030430345.1 Calditrichia bacterium
CATCAGGACGCCAACCAGGATAGATAAAAGCAGCGTCGGATATTGTTCATAGTTAGGAAGCATTCGCTGCATCAGGGCAATACTGCAGAGAAGCATCGTTAGCCAGGCAAAGCCAATGGCCAGCGGCACTTCAAAGAGCAGGGGTTGTAAATTTGCTCCGTAAGCATACGCACCGAAGATAGCCCCGGTCTTCACGCCCAGCACCTCGATGGCAAATGTGCTGCTCATGACAATTATTCCCCAAAGCATCAGGGGTTGGCGTTCTTCCGCACCGACAGCAACATAATGAGTTTCGTGCTTGTTCCCGGAAAATGCAGATTGCACTGCTAACTGCTGCTGGGTCGCTTCCCGCAGCAGGAAAATAGACAGACCGATCATCAGGGGAGAAGCGCCCCAAAGCATAACCTCTTGTAAAACACCCAGGAAATGCCATAATCCACCGGCTGCTAAAAAAATATATAAGATCAAGATTTTTAATCGCTCCGAATTCATCCTGTTTCCGCCTTTCCATGAAGCGCAATAGTTCTGTTCCGCCAGGTGAGCTTACCTGTACGGGATTTTATCATTGAGTTAATAGCTATCAGCTGAGTGAATAGCACCCCGATCGGGTGCAAGAAGATGCCGCTTATAAACGGCAGCTTAAATCGTAAAGCCAGCATTAATCGCAATAAGAGATTTGCAATTAACGCTGCGAGTAACAATGGCTCTATTCCCACCAGCGGCAGCGCGAAGTATGGAAACACACAGGCAAAAAACAGCATAAGCAGAAAAACGAAGAAGGCGCTGTATGTATTTCCGGTAAGGCCAAAAAGGTTTTTTGAGAATCCTTCCCAGACCCCACGCCAGCTGTTATACATGCGGCAGAATACCAGGTTATTACCGGGCAGAACCAACAGGCGCTCTCCCCAGCGTTTAATCAGCCGGCTCAATTCCACGTCTTCAACAATTTTGTTGCGCACCGCCGCATGTCCGCCGGTCTTCTGGTAGGCTGCGCGGGTAAATGCCATCCACTGACCATTGGCTGCTGCCAGGGCCGGGGAAGAAAACCAATAAGCAAATCGCAGTGGCAAGGTGCTGTAAAGCAGAAGATTGACCACAGGTACGACCAGTTTTTCGGCAAGCGTTTTGGTAATTTGCTGGGGAAAAATACTTAGCAAACCCACCGAAAAGTGCTGCATGGTGGCGACGGTCTTGCGAACAGCATCCCGGGCGTGGCGGGTATCCGCATCAGTAAATATGAGCGCCTCTCCACTCGCCGCTTCGCTCAGTTGATGGCAGGCCCAGTTTTTCCCCAGCCAGCCGGCGGGGAGTGGTGCTCCCCGGAGTAAGCGAATATTATGGCCGCTGGCGATCATGCCATTGACGATGCTTGCGGTATCGTCGGTAGACTGGTCGTCCAGAACGATGATCTCCATCTCCGGATAATCCTGTACCAGCAGGCTTTCCAGGCAACGGGCAATATTATTTTCCTCGTTGCGGGCAGGCACCAGCAGTGAAACGGCCGGCCAATTCTCCGAGGCGGTTTCTTCCCGAAAGCGTGGTATTGTCATAGCGTTAAAGACAATGATCGCCAGCAGCGAAAGCGACAATACTGCAGACAAACTAATAAGAAAAGTCATTTCAAATACTTTTTATCGTTAAGTAATTATTGATTCTTTCAACTTATTTTCTGCAGATATGATGATATCCGCACTCAACAGATCGATGCCACTTTCCCGGTATTGAATACGCTGTTGAATATCCTCCAGTAAATATTCCAGTTGAGATTCCAGAACATCTATTCCTGGGAAATCCCGCTTGTCGACTACCTGGTTCTTGCCAAACATAAAAAACACTTCCGCATGTTGTTTACCGAGAAATTCGGAGCGGATACCTACCGGGAGCAAATTTATTTTGCCACCATATTTGCGTATGAGCCATTCTATTCCGCTTTTAAATGCCAGTGGCCGTTTTCCCCACGGTGCCAATTCCCCCTGGGGGAAAAGACACATTAACGGCGGTTTCTTCTGCTTATCGTTCATCACCGATAGTGCATACTGCAAAGCAGCCAAGGTTTTTTTGGCATTTCCCGGGTCGATGCTGAATGCGCCTACCCGGGAGAAGAAGTGATACTTTTTCAACTCACGCTCAAGCATCATTATGTATGGCCGGCGTTGAAAAATTTGCCGGTTGAGCAGGTGCACAAAAAATCCATCCCACCAGGAAGAATGATTTGGCGCCAGCAAGAGGGGCAGCCCGTTTCGCCGAAAAGATGAAAGTGATGAAAATGCCGTTTCATCAGGCGCATCACGTATACATCAAAGAGGACTTCCGCCCATTTTGTGTGCCGGGCTTTAATCATTGACGACTTCATAAGAGTTAAAAAAATCTCTTTCCGGCATGGGGAAAATTCGCGTCCGGAAGATCTCCTGCAGCAGAATGCCCAACTTCTTCTTTTGCGTAACAAATACCCTTCCCATAAAGGGATTGTAGTTCCGCGCTTCGATCTTCATAAGAATGCCACGATAGATTTTACTGGCCGCATAGATCGCAAACTGGGATTTTCTTTCCAGCATAGGAATGCCGAAATTCGCAAGGTCGTAATACTTGTGGGCTCGCTGGACCTGGAATTTCATCATATTGCGCATCTGCGGGGACATTTTTTCATGGATAATATCGGCTTCGGTTAACCCATATTTCCGGAGATCTTCCCGGGGCAGGTAAATCCGTCCCATTTCTTTATCTTCCTGAACATCACGCAGAATGTTCGTCAACTGCATGGCGATGCCCAGCTCTTCCGCGTGTTGAAAAGCGAGATCGGATTTGAAGCCTAATACGTGGGTCATCATTAATCCAACGACGCCGGCAACCCGATAGCAAAAAACGTAGAGATCTTCAAATGTCTCATAGCGCTTCAGGGTAAGATCCATCTCGACACCTTTAATGAGATCCAGCGGATACTCCATCGGAATATCATATTTTTTTGCCACCAGAATGAACGGGTGGATCACCGGGTGTTCTGATTCGCCGGTACGATAAGCAATGCGTATCTCCTCGCTGATGTGTTTAATTTCAGCGATTAATTCTGCCTTGCTTCTATTGCGGGGATTATCGACAAGATTATCCGCATACCGGCAAAAACCGTATAGTGCATAGGTCGCCCAACGTCTCTCTTTCGGCAGCAAGCGTGCAGACACATAAAAACTTTTCGAGAAGTGCGCTGTTAAACAACGGGCATGCTCAAAAGCAATACGATCGGACGGATTATTCAATAAGTTCAAGTGAAACTCCTTTTTATACAGATACAAGTTCGGTTTCAGGTGATTTAGCAATTTCTCCCAGGTCTTCCATAATGGCTTTTTCCGTAGCCTGCGCAGTCAACAGCACACCGGGCACACCGGCGCCAGGATGAGTGCTGGCGCCAACCAGGTATAGTCCCTGAACATCTTCACTACGGTTGCCAGGACGGAAACTGGCTGTTTGGGTCATCTTCGGCTCTACCCCCCAGGCGCTACCGATATAATTGTTTCGTTGATGCTTGAAATCTTCCGGCGTAAACAATTCCAGCACTTCAATATTTTCCCGTAAATCTTCCAGTCCAAAATCCTTTTCGAGGTAATCGATGATCTTGTCCGCATAAGGCCGGGCCATCTCGTCCCAATCGATGTCCGCATCAAGATTCGGCACCGGCACCAGAACATACATGCTCTCGCAACCCGGAGGGGCCATCCCGGCATCGGTGCGGGTTGGCACATGGAGATACATGGAGAAATCATCGGCAAGAATTTTCCGGTCGAAAATATCTTTAACCAGAGTTTTATAGCGCTCGGATAAAATCAGGGTATGATGCAACAAACGGGGATACTGTTTCTTTACACCGAGATAAATGAGAAAAGTGCTCATTCCATAAGCAAGTTTTTTCACCCGGCGATCGGTCCACTTCCGCCGATGCTCAGGCTTGATTAATTCCATGTAAGTATGGGCAAAATGGCCGTTTGAAACCACAACATCAGCTTTCAGGTATTCACCATTGGCAATAACGCCGGTGACGCGGCGGTCTTCCACTGCAATCTCAGACGCTTCACAATTTGTTAATACGGTACCGCCGATCTCGCGAAACACTTTCTCGAAAGCTTCCACAACGCTATACATGCCCCCTTTGGTAAACCAGACGCCGCCATGCTTCTCCAGGTAAGGGATCATCAAGTACACCGAAGGAGAGCGAAAGGGGCTGCCCCCGATAAACAATGGATGGAAAGAAAATGCAAAACGATTACGGGGATCCCGAAAAAATTTCTTTACGACTGAGTAAGCTGGCTGCAGTGCCTTCAGTCGAATCGCCCGGGGAAGAAATTCAAATAACGTCCCAAATCCGAACGGGCGGGCGCCGAGGCCATCGACGATAACAGCATTGTATATCTTCTCAATGTATTCCATAAAACGGTCGTAATTCGCCGCGTCCTTCTTGTCAAACTTGGCCATCTGCGCTTTCATTTCATCGCTATCACCGGTATAGTCAAGATGAGTGCCGTCATGGTAAAATATCCGGTAGAACGGATCGAGGTAGATGAGATCGAGATAGTCTTCCATATTCTTCCCGGCAGATTGAAAAACATCCTGGATGATGTCCGGGGCAGTCACCAATGATGGTCCCATATCGAAGGTATAACCATTTTTCTTGATTTGATATGCGTGCCCGCCGAGTTTTTCATTCTTCTCAATTAATGTTACCTGCAGTCCTTGCGCCTGTAAGCGGATAGCTGCTGCCAGGCCGCCAAACCCCGCCCCAATGACAATTGCCTTTTTCATAATTAAGTCCTCTACTTTTAATTTATAACGTTTCTTTTTCATAGTTTGTTGTTTCGGCAACGGCGTCAGTATCCCGCTCATGCAGAAGCGTTGCCGACATTTTTCCGGACAATAGCACCAGGGGAATTCCCCCACCGGGATGCGTAGAGCCGCCTGCAAAATAAATGCCTTCGATCTCCCGGCAACGATTGGCCGGACGCAGAAAAGCATTGCTTTTACCGTTTGATGATATACCGTAAATACTGCCACGATTGCTACCATAGCGCTGATAAAAATCTTCCGGAG
>JAUIFT010000280.1 GCA_030430345.1 Calditrichia bacterium
CAATCATATCCCGAATATGTTCGAATCGATTACCGAGATTGGTCCCCTGTCCAGCAGTTGTCTCAAGAATGATTTCCATATCCGAAACCGCAGAGCGCTCCCATGTTTCATTTAGGCTCTTCGCTATCGCGGTAACACCGGTTGCTTCGCCGCTGCCCAGGTGGGAACCGGGATGGGTAAGCAGGTAAGGCACTTTTAAAATACCTGCCCGGCGCATCTCATCGCAGAAAGCAGCAATCGATTTTTCCCTTTTTGCTGGATCAGGATTGGCAAGATTGATCAAGTAGGAATTATGAATAACCACAGGCTTGATTCCGGTGGCTGCCTGCAATTGGAAGAATTCTGCCAGCTCTTCCTCGGCATATTCCCGCCCTTCCCACTGACGCTGGCTTTTTGAAAAAATTTGCACCACGTCCGCGGCAATTTTTTCCCCATTGCTGATAGCATTAAAAACGCCGCCGGCAATGGATGTGTGTGCGCCGATCATTGTTTTGGATTTGTTTTTCATCGTTTGGTTTTTACCGTTTTTGGTTTTCATTCGTTGAGAAAATTCATGAATTTTCTCTGCGAATAAAACCAAAAATTGCGGAAAAATCATTTTCCCCGAATCCATCCTGCACGGCCATTTGGTAAATTTCTTTGCTGAGATTCCCCAGCGGCATTGCAGTGCCGGATTCATAAGCGGCAATTGCAGCCATGTGCAAATCTTTCTGCATCCATTGCAGGGGGAATTCCACCGGATAGGTTTCATTGAGCAGATTCTCTTTTTTCATAGCCAGGTATGGAGGCGCCACCGGGCCACCGATCAATGCACTTAAGAGCATTTCCCGGGAAAGGCCAAGCGATTCTCCCAGGGAAATCCCTTCACTAAAAGCTGCCATAGAAGTCGCTAGAAGGAGATTTACAACCATCTTCAGCGAGGTGCCCATTCCCTGACCTCCGACATGAACGGTTTTCTGTCCCATCGCGTTAAATAAAGGAGCGGCGCTTTGAATATCTGTCGCCTCACCCCCGGCAAAGAAAACTAATTGCGCATCTGCTGCCTGGTTTTTCGATCCGGCGACCGGTGCATCGATAAAACGAATGTTGTGGTCACCCGCTGCGCTTGCCATTTCCCGCGCGAATGAAGGATGAACAGTGCTGCAATCGATCCATAAACTATTTGCTTTCAACTGAGTGAGAAAGCCATTTTCTCCTGCAACTGCTTCCCTGACCGCCTCAGGATGAGCAAGCATTGTAACGAGAATATCTACCTGCCCGGCGACTTCCGCAGGTGTGGCCGCCCATACTGCACCAGCGGAGATAAGTGCTTTTGCTTTCTCCTTGCTGCGATTGTGTATGATTAAAGAATAATCATTTTTTAACAAATTCGCTGCCATCCGGCTGCCCATAATTCCCAAACCAATAAATCCGATTTTCATATTTAGCTCCCTGATATTTTCAGATTTCAACAGATCATTATTTCTTAAAGGCATCAATAATTAATTTGATCTGAATATAAATCTGCGCCTATTAGGGGTGCCTTATCATTTGTTAAGAAATCGGATTTCTCAGCAGATTTTTTTTCAGGCGGGAAAGCGATACTTCCGTGATACCCAAAAATGAGGCGATATGATACTGGGGAATGCGTTGCAACAGGTCGGGATGTTGTTCAACAAAGTTCAGATACCTATCGGCGGCAGATTGTTGCAGCAAGCTTCTCGCCCGTAATTCTTTCCTGACCAACAGCCATTCGGCAAGCTTGCGTCCCAGCCGGTCATATAACGGATCCTGATCAAACAATTGGGAAAAATCCCGGTAGCTGGCGGCAAGCAATGTGGTCGGTTCAAGCGTTTCAATACCATACATCACCGGCAGTTCGAGCACGGAAGCAGCTAACGGACCGGCAAACATGTTCGCACTAATAAATGCCTTATTGGATTCTCCCCCGTCCTCTGTGGGATAGTAAAAACGGAGCAGCCCGTCGCTGACGAAAATCAAATCGTACACTTTATCGCCCGGTAATAGGATATGATGCTGCCGCGGGAGTTGTCGCAGCCGGAAGATGGCAGCCAGTTGTTCCCACTGTCGATCGTCGAATTCTACCCATTGTTTTAGCGCCTTACGCATTTGATTGTATACAGTAATATTATCTGGCAAGAAGTAACCTCGTAATTTGATCTGCTCTCAATTTTGTTGTTATATCGTTTTAACTTTTCGATAGATGACGCTGCAAGAAATCGACAAAACCAGCCACTGGTCTTTCCAGTAACTGTTCTAATATAAACGGGTTTCCCTTAAAATGAAATTGTTCATAGTAGCGAAACATAGCGAGCAGTGTTTCTACCTGGTATTCGCCCATACCATTTCTCCGCGCCGTATCTGCCCATAATTCCCGGTCCATAAACTGGTTTTTCACTGGACGACCGAGCGCTTCACTGAGCATCTGTGCCAATTCTCGCTGGGAAAAATTTTCCCGGCCGCATAACTCATAAGTTGCCTGAAAATGACCTGCGTTGCCGATAATGCCCGCAGCTGCTGCAGCAACATCATTAAGATCCACCATGTTAATAATTGTATCCGAATGGTAGGGGAGGGCAAGAAGCCCCTTTCGGGTGATTGAGGACCAATATGCGAGGATGTTCTGCATATACGGCGCCGGCTGCAGTATGGTAAAATTCAATCCGGATTCAAACAAAAGCTCCTCTACGCGCATTTTCTGCCAATGATGCGCCATCTTTTCCGTTTGGGGATGCAGCACGGAGTGGTAAACAAAATGTTGAATATTAGTGCGGCGCGCCTCTGCAATAACGCTTTTGCCAATCGCCAGTTCATCCGCTGCCATATTTGGACAGATATG
This sequence comes from Calditrichia bacterium, assembly GCA_030430345.1. Next base: position 2,840 of record JAUIFT010000280.1, read on the forward strand.
ATAGATTGCCTGACAACCGGCAATGGCCTCCATCAGGGAGGTCTTCTGACGAATATCCCCAATAACAACTTCCGTTGCCCCGGACACTTGCGCCAGCGCTGCCTGGGATTCCCGATAAACCAGTGCCCGGACATCTTTTTGGCGATGCGCTAATGCCCCCAATATGGCCTGCCCGGTTTTCCCGGCAGCACCAGTGACAAGAATTTTATTCGCCATTATTTACTCCCGCTATGTTTGCCAACATTTTTTGGATTGTGCAAACCCTCTTTCGATGAAGATTGTCTTTAAGTAAATGATCTAAAATTAATTTAAATCATAAAGGACGAAAAAATGCAGCTAGCAGTTAAAGTTTTTATAATCGCAATCTTTCTCTTTACCGCTCTTTATTCACAGGAAGTTGTCCTGAAAGTGGGCACCCCGGCGCCGGATATTCAATTCTCCCGGTTAAGCGATAATGCTAACAATCTAATGGATTGGAATAATATCGAAGAAGACGTTGTGCTGATCGATTTCTGGGCTACCTGGTGCGCCCCCTGTATAAAATCGATCCCGCATCTGAATGAGCTATCTGAGACCTTCGCCGACAGCTCCGTCGCTTTTATTTCACTGACTTACGAACCGCCCCACATGATTACGCCGTTTCTAAGAAAACACCCTTTAAAAACGATGGTTGCCAGCGATGCGGATTTTGCGACTTTTAAAGCATACAATGCCTGGGGGATACCGATGGTCGCGATCGTAAATAGTGAGCGAAAGATCGCCGCTGTTGTTCATCCCAGTAATCTAAGCGCAAATATGATCCAGGAAATTTTAGCGGGAAAGATACCTGTAACCCCACAAGCGAAACCCTGGCCGGATCCTGCTGGCGCGGAAGAATACTTTCGTTCCCTGATAAAGCCTCAGCCAACAAAATAATACAACCGCAGTTGTCATATTTTACAGATATTTAACGACAATATCGATAAGCTTTTGAACCCGGTTGTTATAAGGCGGCGCCAGCAATTTTAGCGGGGAGTGTTTTACTTGTTTGAGCACTGCCCGCTCGTTGGAGAAAGCTTTGAAACCGTATACGCCATGGGATTTTCCGAAGCCGCTGTTGTTTACGCCGCCAAATGGGAGATTGGGGTGAAGGTAATGGGTAAGAATATCGTTGATACCGGTGCCGCCTGCGCTGGTATTGGCAAACATCTTCTTAATGTTTTTCTTGTTCTTGCTAAAGATATAAAGCGCTAAAGGTTTCTCACCGGACTGAATATCTGCGAATACCTGGTCAATATTCTGGTAAGTAAAAATAGGCAGGATTGGGCCAAAAATTTCGTCCTGCATCAATAAGGATTGTGGAGAAACGTTACTGAGCAGGGTCGGGGAGATATAGTTGTCTGAAGAGTTGCTTTTCCCGCCAAATTCGACGTTCGCGCCTTTATCTACAGCATCTTTTAGCATACCGGTTAAACGTTGATGATGTGCTTTGTGTGCCACCCGGGCCAGGTGCGGCGATTGTTCCCGCGCTTCTTCATCCTCCCCATAATATTTGACGAGCATTTGTTTGCTGGCTTCCAGGGCCTTCAGCACTGGCTCAATGGGCTTGCCGAACAGTTCCCAGATTTCTGGTCCGCTGATCACGTCCACCTTATAACTGGTGAAAGGGATGCGGACGGTTTGGGAACCTTTGTCAGTGGTGAGCAACCCGTACAGGGTAGCGGAGACGAAGTTTCGGTGGCTGCGGATGTCGAACCCGAACGGCACCACCGAGCCAGTGACTTTTTTGCCGACGGTGTTGCCGGGGAGTTGCTGGCAACGCAGCATCAGCCCGGCCCACAGGTCCGCCCAGCGGAACACCGGCAGTGACGGTTGCCGTTCGGCAGGCATGTGGTCCAGGAGTTCGTTGACAAATCCCGTTGCCATCGCTGAGACGGGAGTGAGTTCCACCGAGGCTTGCAGTTGGCTGAGCGTGGCGACGAACGGAGCCACGCTGCTTTCGTCCAGGTGAGCAAACCCGGCCAGGGCAAGTTCCATCAGCCATTGTTGTGTACTGCCCAGCAGCCCGGCCATTGCCCCCGCGTTGGCGGGCGGCGGTTCTTCCACTTCAACGGATTGCGATTCCCGGCGGAATGTCTCCGCAAGTTGGGCGGCCAGGGCATCGTATCGGGCACCTTGCATGGCGACCCGGCCCGCTGCCAGCACGGTGAAATGCCGAACCAGAAATTCGCTGCGGTCCACT
>JAUIFT010000281.1 GCA_030430345.1 Calditrichia bacterium
CCATGTTCCTCGACATGAATTTCGATCGGCGCGGATTCAAAATCGGCATGATCGCCATGCAAAATACTAATGGTGAGATCGGTATGCCCATGAGATTCACCCTTAATATGAAAGGACCAATCCTCTCCTGCATGTTGAACAATTGAAGCGATACTTTCATCTTCAATATTCAGGCCGAGGGAAATTTCATCATCATCCGGTACGCCTTCAGTGCCATCATCTTTAAGAAAGCGAACACTGATCAGCGTGGTGGTGAGATCTTCTTCAACTTCAATTTCACCGGTAACAGCGCCATTTTCATAGGAAACAATGTCCACGCCGTTCTGGCGCAATGTGAGGCCTACCGCCTCAAAATGATCTTCATCTTCCGGGGCTGTACTGTCTTCGCTACAACCGGCGGCTAAAATAATTAACGTAGTTAGTATCGCTAGATATTTAAAAATGTCTGTAAGATTTTTGGGTAACATTTTTTCTCCAATTCCTGTTCAATAATTTATATGAAAATTCAATTTTTTGCCAGTGATAGGAATAAAATTCGGTGGCGCTCTGTTGGAGAAATTGCATTTATAAAACCGCTCCGGCAGGTTTGTTTCGTAAACGAAAAGGAGTTCTGATTTTCTATATGGGGCCAATAAAATTATGGCGATAATCGCTATGAGAAAACCTGAGTAATGATTGTAAACCACGCAAAGCACACAATCCGGCGTATCGATTGGATGCTGATGCAGCAACGGCATGAAAATCATAAAGCTAAGTATTAGCAGCGCTAATACAATTATTAGTGGGTTTTTAAATCGTCTCATAAAGCTCTTTAACCAGCTATTATACTCAATGGTCAATTGATGATCAGGCACATTTCTTCTGCATTGGTAAATTGTTATTACCGGATAACAGAAAAGCGTGTACCCGTTCGATGCAGTATAACATCATTTCTCTATACAACCGGAAACGACACCGCAACGGGCGGATGCAAAACAATGTATGTATCTTAAAATTAGACCAAAGCAGGAGGAGCTTTGTTAATGAAAAGGAATCCGGAAAAGGCTGCAAAAACCGTTTCCTGGACGACAATAGCAAAGTGTGAGGTTTGCTTGAGAGGATTGTTGACAGTAACGGCCTGCGCAGGTTGGGAACCATTGAGATGGTTCTCAACAATATTCGCCATACACTCTACCGGCTGCTCTTCACAGGTATCGGGATGGTGATGCAGAAGGGGCAGGCCCACGGCAATCCCGGCCATCAGAACGATGGCACATATGAGTGATATTTTCGATAATCTACGCATTGTCGTTCACTATTTTATGCCTATTTGATACAATCTGGCATTAAGTAAAGTTTCCTGCCCTACTAAAATTTTGATACTTTGGGCAGCTGAAAAGATACATGCTTTTCTCAATTTTGACAATGGAAATAAAAATTCAGGGCACCAGGCAAAAAGTTGTAGTTAAGAATCTCAGCAATTTTTGGGGAAATGCATACTACCGGCCATGCGGCGCCATATTTGGTAATGGCTTATGGTCCCGTAAATAACCGCCCAGCCAATCCTTTATCAGGCGATCAACTTCCGCGCGATGTTCCCGCAGGCCATGGTCGCCGCCTTCAAAGAAGACCAGGCGAAAGGGATGTTTTGCTTCATACAAACGATTGCTCATTTCCAACGCTTCTTCCGGCGGCACCCGCCAGTCGGCACTGCCGTGGAGCAACAATAACGGCGTAGTTTTCGCAAGCTTGTCCGCCCAAAACACTGCTGAGCGTGCTTTCAGCGCGCTTTCGCGATTCTCCCAATAATCCGGGATCAATTCCGCATAGACATATTTCTCCATATCCGGGCGCTGCTCGATGTTCTTAAAGGCATTGGCTGCACCGGCGCCGACAATGGCGGCTTTAAATTTGTTGGTCTTTGTCAGGGCAAGATAAGTCATCATTCCGCCGCGGCTCCAACCGTAAATTCCCATGCGGGAAGTATCCGCTGCCGGCTGGCCGGCCAGTAGCGGAATCAAATTCAGCACATCGTTCACATCTGCACCGCCAAATTCTTCCCGCCCTTCGCCACCGGCATTGCCGCGGTATTGGCTGGCGACCACCACATATCCCCAACTTGCTAAACGCCCCATCCAAATGAGTGCTCTTTTTGGGGTTAAAGCACCAAAATCCCGGTTGCCGCCACGATTGAGAATTACGCAGGGATATTTACCTGCACCGACCGGGGTGCAGAGATATCCCTTTACTTTTAGTCCGTCACTGATATAAGTAATGTCATGGAGCGTCACTGCGTCGGAAACCCCGGTAATAGCAGGGATTCTTTCCGCCAGTTTTGCCAGGGTATCCGCAGGGAAATATACCGGTGTCTGATTAACAATAGTGCCGTTTTGGGCAAACAAATGAACCGAAAACAGGAGTGCCGCGAAAAATAATCTGGAAATTGAAAACATCTTCCCCTTCTCGATCTTAAAAAATTACCTGGCAAGATCGGTTATTTTCGCTTTGATTTATGTAACCGATGTTACCGATCAGGGATAGGCGTTATTTGTAAAACGGCACCGCGCTTTACGGCTGTTCCATGCCGCTTTTCTCATCGATATGCCATGCTTTGCTTATGCTACAGGCGCACCGTTGAAATTGCCAAAGTTGCATCACCGAATATCGTTTCTGCAGTCAAATTGCTTATTTCACCAGTGCTGAGATTCAGGATGTAATAATCCCGCTGGTAATAGGAGACAAAATGGCTCTTGTATAAAACGCGCTGCCCATCGGGAAAGAATAGCGGTTGCGAACAATTTTGATCTGCCTGGCTAACCAGGCGGGTTAAATTCTCTCCGCTGCTATCTATTTGATAGACTTCTCTTCGGTTTGACAAACTATCAGCCCGCCCAAAAACAATGGTACGGCCATCAGGATGCCAGGAATACCCGGAGAGGCCGTAGCGGCCATTGTCAAAGATTATCCTTTTGCTGTTATCTTCCAAATCCAGAATAGCGAGAGAGTTATTCCCGGCATCGCGATGATAATATATCCACCGCCGACCATCAATCGTTTCTAACCACTGAGTAGAAATATCCACCAAATAGGTCTGAGTTTTATCCAATACATTTAGCAGGTATAATTGCCCAATGCCGGTCGTGTCATTTCTCGCTCGCTTGTAGATCAGCAGATGATTTTTTATATGCGTCCAATCGACATGCGCACAGTGTTCGTCTTCCGCTTCCGTTAAAAGAATTTCTTTATTGCTGCCATCGGTATTAACGAGATACAAATCCCGGCGGCCACTCGTCTGGTTCGTATTAAAATAAGCTATTTTCGAGCCTTCGGGAGAAAACCGCGGACGGAATTTAAAGCCATCATCTTTTGCCAGCAGCCGCTTTTTATTTGAATTTACATCGGCCATATATAAATCCCAACGGTCCGAACCAAAGGCAGTTTGAACCACATAAGTCAGCTCGCCAGAAACTGGTGACCAGGTTGGTTGACTGACAATACCGCTGGCGATCATCTGCTGCCTTTTCCCTTTCGGGTTAAATAAATACAGGTCGCCACTCCCATCAGGAATTGCGGCAATGTTATATTCCGGTTCGCTGACGGTGGTCAGACTCTTTTCGCATCCTCCGCTCCAGATGCTGATGAGTGCTATTGTTAACAGGGTAAATATCTTTTGCATATCGTTCCCCTCTATATAGCGATTAAGTAATTGTGTATAAATTGCTGGTATTTTCCAGATAAGATAAACAAAATCTACCGGATGAAAAATACCTTAAACAGGTCATTTTTAAGCAAAATTCAATCCATCCCATCCCAAAAATGTCAGGCCGATTCTTTCGGCCTCTTAAATTGTTCAAAAAAAACGCCCTTTTCCAGAAGAAGTAACATGCAAACACAATTGCATCGCTTCATCTATTGTCTGTTTAACTAAGGGCGTGTTGACATTCAGCCATTTCATATATCATTCGAACAAACGCCGGTCCTGGGAATAATGCGCGGCATTATTGGCTTTAATTATTTTCAGCTTTATCTATCTATTAAATTTTGCGCGTACTTTTTCCACTTATCGCGGACGTATCCGCTATTTCGGGAATCAGTCTTTCTTTTTCCGGAAGAGCTTGTTGAATGCATCGTAAACAGCGAGGTGTAAAGCATCGCCATGACTGAGCTCCTCAAAAAAACCAAAGTGAATCCCGGTATTCACGGAGTTTCCGGATTTAAGTTTTTCGAAAAGCGCTTTTGCCAATCTCTCCATAATCTCCCCTTCTTTCCCGACGCCGACATAAACGAATTTTCCGGCAGGGAGTGCTTTGAGTTTCGTTGCCAGCAGCGATTCGTCATCCCACCAAAGGCTGGGGCTGATGATGATGTAATGGTCAAAAAGCGCCGGTTTACGAAACAACACCTGCGTCGCCAGCAGCCCACCCAGCGATTGCCCAATCAGGGTCCGGTTCGCGCCAATGCGATAATTCTCGCTGATTAACGGCTGCAACTCCTTTTCCAGAAACGCCATGAATTTGGCAGCACCGCCGGCAGTGGGAAAATCCTTCTGTTCTTCCATATTTTTTGAGGGGTAAGTGAAATCTCTTCTTCTGTCCACATTGGCAATACCGACAACAATCGTTTCCGGGAGCATATTAATCCAGGAAAAAGACCCGAATTGCACCAGACCGGCAATATGGATAAAATCCTCATCTACCGAACCGTCGAGCAGATAAATAACCGGATAAACCCTGGTAGAATCGTAAGTGTAGCTGTTCGGCAAATAAACGTTCAGCACCCTTTTCTCATCAAGCACAGCAGAATGAATTTCAATCGTTTCTCCGATAGAAAATTGCGAGCGCTGAACAATCGCCGCCTCGTTCTGCGCGAGAAGGCCGGAGAGACAACCGATTAGTAAGAACATCGCTAAAATTTTTGCTGGTTTGTTAACGGCCACTGCCAAATGCGCCTCAATTGCCATATCAGATATCCATTCATCACTTCATTGATTTTTTGCTGCAATCCTTACCAAACTAGCAATTTTGTTGATTTTATCAAAATATCCCATCCGCCCGCAGGAGAACTATCAA
>JAUIFT010000282.1 GCA_030430345.1 Calditrichia bacterium
CGGTAAAAGTAAGCGGATTTGGTGTAATAACGATATCATCTCCCTGAACCGAAGCAGTCAGGTTGTTTTCCTGGCTGATCGTTAAGTTTAAGTTGCTCAGATCATCATCCGGGTCAACTAAAAACGTTGCTAAAGAGACATTATGACTGGTGCCGCTCGCGAGTACTACGCCTGCCGTCAACACCTGGGGCAGACCGGCAGAAACCGGAGAAGAGAATGCACTCGCATTTCCTTCGTCGTCGATTGCGGACACCCGGTAAGTATAGAGGTTACCCGGCGAAACATCTGTGTCGGTAACTTCAGTTTGCGGATGACTAACCGTCGCCAGATCCGTAAAGGATGCCGAGTTGACTGATCGCTGCACCCGGTAACTTTGCATATCCGGCTCACTGTTGGCGTCCCAGAGAATATTTAGACTACTGGTTTGCGCCAGAGCAGCGCCGGAAAAAATGAATATCACAAAAAATAACCATCGAATAAGCATAATATTAGAATCCCTCTTGTTTTTCCTGATCGATAACTAGCGAAAATGATGCCAGCTAAAAAAGGCTGGAAAAAATGCGTTTTAGCGTATATTCTTGAAAAGAATTGAGAAAAATTTTTACAAATAGCGGAATTTTCGAAAAAATCGCCGGGCGCGTCAGGGTTTCCAGCGACTGATGTGTAAAAAAAGTAATCAGAGGATGAATAAATGAACGAGCACAATTTTTACCGGGAAGATGCTTTTCTGGGCCGCTGGGTTGGTGGTGAATTATCCGATCAGGAATTGGCCGATTTCGAGAACTGGCTGCTTTCTCACCCTGCTGAACGCCCCTTTTTTGAAGATGTCCGCAAAATTTGGACATCCGCAGCATCTTCTCCAAAAGGTCTTTCCCGAGAGCAGCGCTGGAAGGTCATCCGGGAACGGCTCAATATCAGTAAAAATCGATCTCATTTCATCCCGATGTATCGCCGGGCGGCAGTGAAAATTTCCGCGGTAGCCGCGGTTTTATTACTGCTGGCAACATTTTATTGGTGGACCTTATCCGGCATCGTTACTGTCCAGAGTAAAAATGCTGAGATTATTACGCACTCACTTCCCGATGGGTCGGAAGTTGTATTGAATGCGGCTTCCTCCCTCAGTTATTCCAAAAATGACTGGGCAGAGAAACGCGACATAAATTTTCAGGGGGAAGGCTTTTTTCGGGTAGTTCCCGGGGCACCATTTACAGTAATTAGCGAAAACATCCGTAGCCAGGTGCTTGGCACCAGCTTTAACTTTCGCGCCCGGCAGCAAAATGTTATAATATCTTGTTATACTGGGAAAGTTAGGATTTCCGCCGGCGGAGACGATTCAGTTATCCTGACTGCCGGCTTGCAAAGCATTACCGCACTGGAGAGCAACAAACCGGGGGCCGCAGAAGAGTTCAACACGGCCCATGCAAATGCCTGGATCACCGGAGATACATATTTTAGCCGAACACCGCTAAGCGAAGTCTTCGCCGAAATTACCCGCCAGTTTGATATCGCAATTACGCTGCAAAAAAATGTTTCCCGGCTCACATTCACCGGAAAACTCGCCAGGAATGATTTAGCCACTTCCCTGGAAATTGTTTGCCTGTCCTCAGGATTACAATATAAGCGCCAATCTGAAAATCAATACATTATCTTTTAAACCCTCCCTCCCTAACATCCTTTCATCTAAAATTCGCGAAATAATTTTTCAATTCCACTCGTAGATCACGCATTTCCGCTCAGTTGTGAATATGTTACAGACCAATTACAATAAAATACACTAGCAGTACAGATGTCATTCACCTGTCCAAAGCTTTTAGAAAAAGCATTCAACTGAACTGGATATTCTGGATACTATGCGGAAACGACATAACAGCTTTTTAGATCAATTCTTTAGCGATAGTTTGAAGGAATGGCATTTTTCAAAGAACTTCGTCAAAGCAGTCTGGGTTCTGCCATTTATCGTGCTCTTTTTAGGCGTATTATCCGGACTGATTGATAAAGAGCTTTACAAATTGGTTACTGGTGAAGATCGCTTAGGCGAATCTTTACAATTATTATTTTTTGCCGGTGGATTAATCTTATCCCTTCTGGTAATCCGTCGTCTGCTCAGTTTTGGGAATCCGGGAATTGCGGCCCTTTACCTGATAATTGCAGTTGGATTGTTTCTCTTAATCGGCGAAGAAATCAGCTGGGGACAACGTATTTTCGGCTGGGAAACCTCCAAGGATATGTCCGAACTAAACAGGCAGAATGAAACCAATCTTCATAATATGTATGGTATAGAGGCGGTGCTCAACTGGTTGCAAATAATCGTCGGTGCTTTCGCCCTGCTGCTTGCCCCGATTTATAAATACACCAATATTGCTGAGCGCATCCCGGTCAGTTTCGCCTGGACAATCCCCCCATTATGTCTGACGACCTATTTTGGCGCATTTTTCTCCTGGCGTTTTTATCGCACCGCGCTTCCCCGTCCGGATAAATACCGTTTTGCGATTGCTGAATTTAGTGAAATAATTGAACTAATTTTAGCGCTTGCGATTTTCTTCTTCATGCTTTACCAATGGCACCGCGCCCGTTTAAGGCATTAAGAAGAATCAATTTCATCGCCCATCGATTCCACCCTTTCCGTAAATTCTATTTGATTATGATTCAATATTTTTTTTCCTTACCATCTTGTATAACGATGAATAAGAGTAGCGATGGACAACAAGGAATTTCGGAAATACGCCCACGAGTTGGTGGACTGGATGGCGGATTTTCTCGAGAATGTAGAATCTTATCCGGTGCGTTCCCAGGTCGCACCGAAAGAAATTATCAGGCAATTACCGGATAATCCTCCGGCTGCCCGTGAATCATTCCCGGAAATATTCACGGACTTTGAACGGATTATAATGCCCGGAATGACCCACTGGCAACATCCCTCATTTCATGCTTATTTTCCCGGTAATGCCAGTCCTCCATCTTTGCTGGCGGAAATGCTGACAGCGACCCTGGGGGCACAATGCATGATCTGGCAAACCTCTCCGGCGGCGGCGGAACTGGAAGAGCAAATGATGAACTGGCTGCGGGACATGCTTGGCCTTCCTGCCGGATTTACCGGAGTCATTCAGGATACCGCCTCGACCGCTACGCTCTGCGCAATGCTTACCGCCCGGGAAAAAGCCTCGGATTTTCGGGTTAATCAGCAAGGCTTTTACAAAGAGCCGGTATACACGATTTACTGTTCGGAGCAAACCCATTCCTCCATAGAGAAAGGGGTAAAAATTGCCGGTTTCGGGAAAGAACATCTCCGGAAAATACCTACGGACGAAAACTTTGCCCTCATTCCAGAGGCACTTGCAACAGCTGTCGATGCTGATATTGCCGCCGGTTATCATCCGCTTTGCGTAATCGCAACAATTGGCACTACCAGTTCAACCGCCTGCGATCCGGTGGTTCCCATCGCTCAAATTTGCCAGGCGCATAATATCTGGCTGCACGTCGATGCAGCCTTTGCCGGCACCGCCCTGATCCTCCCGGAAATGAAGCATTATACTGAAGGCTTCGAACACATCGACAGCTTCGTATTTAATCCGCATAAATGGATGTTTACCAATTTTGATTGTTCCGCCTATTTTGTAAAAGACCCGGCGATGCTGGTGCGCACGTTTGAGATTCTCCCGGAATATCTGAAAACCAAGGAAGGCGACCGGGTTAACGACTACCGCGACTGGGGTATCCCCCTCGGCCGGCGGTTCCGTGCCCTGAAGCTCTGGTTTGTTATTCGTACTTACGGCGTGGAGGGCTTACAGGAAACCATTCGGAAACATATTTCCCTGGCGCGGGAATTTGGAGAGTGGATAAGCGCTTCCCCCAATTTTGAATTACTCGCTCCGGTCAACTTTAACACTGTTTGTTTTCGCCTGCTCCCGCAAAATGAAATGCCTGCAGAAGCGCTTGACGATCTAAATGAACAGTTGCTGGAAAATTTGAATAATAGTGGCAAAATTTACCTGACCCAAACCCGCCTGAATAGTATCTATACCATTCGGATAGTTATTGGTCAAACCAATGTTCAACAACGGCATGTCGATGCAGCCAGGTCGTTGATAGCCGCGGAAGCCGATCGCCTCTTGGCATCCCTTAATGATTGAAGGAGATTGATATGAAGATATTTTCGTTAAAATTGCTCTTGCTAAGTTTGTTAATTGCAACCAGCGGAATGTTTGCCCAGGTTCGCGTGGGCGTGCTTGGCGGTTTAAACCTCGCCGGACTCAGCGTAAAACAGGATGGGAATAATTTGGAAGGTGTTGAACATCCTGGCAGAACCACATTTGGTGCTGGTGGTGTTATGTTGATCAATTTGCCCGGCACCCTGGCACTGCAGGTAGAACCCGGCTACTTAATGCAAGGCAGCAAGTATACCGTCAATGGGCAGGAAAGCGGCCAATTTCAGTTGGGTTATCTCAATGTTCCCGTAATGATTCGTTACAATAAAATTACCGATAATATCGGGCCATTTTTTGCCGCCGGGCCCAATATCGGATTTCTGCTCAGCGCGAACCATGAAGCCCCGGATGGAGTTAAGACTGACATTAAATCCGACCTGAAAAGTATGGATATCGGCTTGAACTTTACTACCGGCATCGGCGCTCCCCTCAGTAGCGGCACGCTGTTTATCCAGGCGCAATTTGGTTTGGGCGTTATTAATATCGATGATTCCGTTGCTGCCGAAAATGGCCTGACCCGGAAAACCAGCAGCATCAAAATCATGCTCGGATTTCTTTTCGGCGAAGGGGAATAAAGAGATGAGCAAATGGGCAAAAACAATTAACTGCTAATTTACAAATTTGCAGATTTACTCCCAGGGGAATTTGTGCCAAAGAAGCTACTTAACATCGGTCATCGCGGTGCCGCGGGACTGGCGCCGGAAAATACCTTAAAGTCGGTCCATTCCTTTTTTTTCAAGTAAATAAATTAGAATGATATGATATCGATTATTTAAAAAAAAGTATTAATATTAACTTACATGTCTAACCCATACATTTG
>JAUIFT010000283.1 GCA_030430345.1 Calditrichia bacterium
ATCTGCCGTCCCAACTCATCATCCCCTACCCTGCTGATCATGATCACTTCATTTCCTAAACTGTACAGATGGCAAGCAACATTGAAAGGTGCGCCACCAAGGAAGAGCCCTCCTGGCAGTGAATCCCACAAAACCTCTCCGGTTGACAATATCTTCAAAGACATACTTTTCCCGTACTATCTTGTTAATGTCGATATTTCCTGAATTTAGGATAATGAAAGAAAGAGGAGTAGGCAACAATATTGCGATATTCTAAATGTAAAAAGGCTTGCCATTTCTGACAAGCCTTCAAGTCGCGGAGAGGGTGGGATTCGAACCCACGATGAGCTTTTGACCCATACTCCCTTAGCAGGGGAGCGCCTTCAGCCGACTCGGCCACCTCTCCGTTTTGCGAATAAGTAAAAATGCACGGCAAAGATAAAGGATTTACAATCCTGAATCAAGGAAATTTTTCAAGAAATTCCATTGGATAAAAAACTCTCTGATCGTATCATAATTCTTTGATTTTTCCACAAATAAAATCTATAACTGGTGAAGGTAATGGAAAGCAGAAAATTCATATTTCTAATTATTTTTTCAGCAATGACTTTCTCAATGACCTTGGTTGCAAATCCCTGGAATGGCAAGGTTATATTGCAAGGGTATTGGTGGGATTACTGGAATAACAATTACCAAAATAACTGGGCAACTTATTTGGCAGAACTAGCACCGCGTCTTAGTGCTGCCGGTATTGATGCTGTCTGGATACCAGTCACCGTAAAAAATGACGGGGGCACGAACTCTACCGGTTTTGTTCCTTTCGACCATTATGATCTGGGCGACAAATATCAAAAAGGCACGACCACGACCCGCTTTGGTACCAAAGATGAATTTTTAAGATTGGTAGGTATTCTTCATGCGAATGGTATTGATGTCATTCAGGATGTGGTTTACAATCATACTTTTGGGGCGGAGCTAACCGACCCAGCCGCCCCGGCAAATCAGTGGAAGAATTTTCGATACGTCAGTTATGATACGCCGGTCGATACACCTTATTGCAATCGCAACGGCCGCTTTCCGAAAAACTGGCAGAATTTTCACCCAAACACCCCTCACGACTGGCCGGGCGGTGTCTGTGACGACTGGACTTGCGATTTCTGGGGACCGGATATGTGTTATTACCAGGATGCTTATGGGCAGAGCAGCAATTGCAGCGGCTTCGATCCGGTGCAATCCCAGGATTACATCCTCAATGAAATGCGCAAATGGTCGGTCTGGTTTCGGAAACAAACCGGCATCGATGGCTACCGGGTAGATGCGGCCAAGCATTTCCCCGGCTGGGCATTGGGCGATATAATGAACAACCTCGCTTACAATGCCGGCTTTTCCTCCGGCGGTTCGGAAATGATCGCTTTTGGTGAGTATATCGGGGGCATCAGCGACACCGATAATTGGGTCGATGCCGTCAATACCGCTGCCGGGAATGATGTCATGGGCTCATTCGATTTTTCCCTGCGGGGCGCGCTATACGGCATTATTAGCAGCTCCGGTGGTTATAATCTGGACAATTTTCCTGACGCGCAGCAAAATCGGCGCAGCAGAACGATCCCATTTGTGAATAACCACGATACTTTTCGTCCGCAATTAAATGCCAGTGGCAATTACATCGGCTGGAATACCGGCGATGAGTTAGCCCCGCACATCGAACCATTTGACGGCCGGGTACAGGCCGCCTATGCGCTGGCAATGGCGGTGGATGGTTCACCCTGCCTTTGGTTCGAAGATCTTTTCAATATCGGTTCTACCGGCAAACGCTGGATACATGAACCGACATCCAGCGTAGATTTACCGAATTTTGACTGGGCAATCAACCTTACCTGGTGCCATCAAAAATTGAACTTTAAGGACGGGGCTTACCGGGTGAAAACGGACGAGGGTAGTGTCCAGTTCTGGGATAGTGGTTTCGTGACCGATCCGAATGGCAATGAGGACATTATCGTTATTGAACGAAGCGCGAAAGCAATTATTGGTGTGAACGATCAATGGACGGAATGGAAAGGTGCGACAATCACCACCGAGTTTTCCCCGGGAACGGTATTAAAAGATTACAGCGGTGCAAATGCCGGAACCATTACAGTGCCGTTCGATCAGCGGATAACGATTTGGGTGCCTCCCTGCGATGGCAGCAATACCCGGCGCGGTTACACCGTTTGGGGACCGGATGGTATCAGCGGAGGCTTCACCCCGACGCCGCGCAGCACCACCCAGGAATGGGAAATGGCTAACGACCTTGGTGACAAGCATCCGCAATCTTTACAACAAGGCGGTGCGCTGCCGGACAGCAGCACGGATTTACGAACGGTTGGACGGATCTGGTCTGCCAGCGGATCAACCGTTACCGTGGAAGTTTTCCCGGAAGTGGATACAACCTTTTATACCGTCGAGCTACATTCCCATACCGGCAACTTTCTCGCCTGGAAAACCGACAGCGCTGCTACCAGCATGACCTATACACCACAATCGGAAAACTGGCTGGAAATCAAAGTGCGAAATGCAGATACCACATCAGCCGGTCAAAAGGTCTATGTGAAAGTTACTTATACCGGTCCCCAGACATTGAATCTCTCTGACGCAGCATTATCACAATCTATCAAAGTAAATGCAAAAGTATTTCTGCAGGGCGCATTTGATACTGGTACCGGCATGATGAGCACGACCCTGAATGATCTTGCGTTGTTACCGAACGCTCAGCCTTTCAACTCCGCACCGTGGAATTATAACGGTACGGAATCCGTCTCATCAATGCCGGCAGACATTGTTGATTGGGTACTGCTGGAGCTACGCACCGCAAACAGTGCTGAAGGTCTCTTCGCGCGCCGGGCAGCATTACTTCACAAGGATGGCAGCATTGTCGATGTAGACGGCAGTAGTGCAGTCAATTTCGATCAGCCGATTGGCAGCTATTATCTTGTAGTTCGCCATCGCAACCATCTGGCGATTACTTCCCCCAATGCTGTTTTCACGGACAATAGCGGCACGCTCTACGACTTTACGACGGCGCAAACGCAAGCCTATGGCACAACTCCGATGCAGGAATTGGCTGCTAATACATTTGGAATGCGCGCCGGTGATGGCAATAATGACGGTGGGGTGGATGCCCTGGATAAAAATATTTCCTGGCGACCGGAAAATGGACAAGCCTGGGGATATAACAAACATGCGGATTTTAATTTGGACGGCGGTATCGATGCCCTGGACATCAATCTTTACTGGCGGCTGATGAACGGCTCTGCTTCGCAGGTTCCGGAAGCATCGCCTTGATTTTCCTCAGTGAACCAGATCTAAACAAAATGAGCTTGCGCTGAAAAAATTCCGTGACGCAAGCTCATTTAAATTTGAAATCATTTCAATCTCGAACAATCTTTATTTTGCCCACCAGTCTAACAGTTGAAAGTTGCCCGACGCCTCCCGGGATTGCCCTGGCTGCGTTAGTGCAGGATCCGGCTCCAATGAACGCACATTATCATTTCCATTATTGACATGCTCGCTTGTTTTCGAGAAAATCCGCGAAATTAGCTCCGGGGCAGCATACCCATAGGCCAATGCCTGCTTTACCTCCGTTGCTTCTGCAAGCCATGCTGCCAGGCCTCCAATAACAACCAGCAATACCAGACCCAACCAAAAATTTGCATATCTCAGGTATTCCGGCAATTTCGCTTCATGTCTCCCCTTGACTATTCGTAGCATGTCCGGAATTAAGCCCCCCAGGCAACCGATCAAAATAATAATACCGTTATTACTTATTTCAGCCATAAGAATCCTCCGGGAATTGGATAATAAGAAGATGTCATGTTAGGTATGTTTCGTTATTTAAACAGCGTCCGGTGAATCTATGCAACTTTCAGGAAATCTCCTAAGTATTATTCTGGATCCCCTGTATTAAAGAGTCGCGGATATTCGCATTTTTCTCTAGTGAGCTTACCAGATCTCGCTGGGCAGGATTGTATTCGAACACTTGCTCAACAAAGCGATTCAGAATGTGGCCAGTCACTCCCCAGATGCTCCGGTTTTGGAAGTAATAGTAATATAAAGGGTATTTAATGCCATTCCACTCACGTTCTTTCATCTCAAAGGCATGATCGCCGAGAAACAACGACAAAGGCACTTCCAGCAATTCGGCGACTTCATCTGTATTAATATCCACCGGATATGGATAAGGAATCGTCGCAACAAAGGGCGTTACCTGAAAACTGGAGATTGTCGGGAAATCGTCTAAACGGTCGATAATATTGACGAGATTGACCGGAATTCCAACTTCCTCTTCGGTTTCCCGCAAGGCGGTTTCCTGGAGGGAATTATCCCCGGGTTCGCGTGCGCCTCCCGGGCAGGAAATTTGTCCTTTATGATGTCCAACAGTATCAGTGCGAACCGTTAGCAAAATATGTGCTTCGTCGTTTTTTTCAAAAATCGGGATGATAATCGCAGCAGGGCGAAAGTTTTTTATGCGTAATTTCTGGGGGGTACGCGAGGATAGTTTATCCGTAATTCGGTCTATTGCATGTTGATATTTCATTTACCTTTCCTGTGTTTAATAGGTTTCTATTTTCGGGAAAATTTCCGGAGAATTCAACCGTCATTTAAAAATGTATCGATTCCAATCCAGAAAACAAGGGTTCCTCCTTGGTAAATAACGGCGATTATCTCCAGATTTCCTAACCGTCGTACAAATCCGACAGATTCTTAAAATAATTGTTGGTTAAATGAGACACTTTTTTTTCTGCAGAACCAAACAAACTCTACAACCTCATATTTAACAGCATCTTAGAATCTACAGAAAACTCTATTTTTTATTCGGCACGCTCTTTGTCTATAAGAATTACGGGAGAAAAGCGCCAATGAAAAATCACGTACTGATCATCGACAATGACATTAAAGAACTTGCCAGACTGCGGAGAATTTTAGCGCGGGAAGGATTCAGCATTCAAACCGCTGAAAATGAGGAAATGGCAAGACAAATAATGACGAAAATATCAATAGACTG
>JAUIFT010000284.1 GCA_030430345.1 Calditrichia bacterium
CCACTTTCATAACGCAATCCGAACCCGCCACTACGGTTGCGACCGGGCTTTGTTCGAGTAGGTATGACATGTCTCCGAAGACTGCGCCCTTCACGCTCACCGAGTGCACCTCCTGCCCATTTTTCAAAACTCGCAGAGAACCCGACCACAGAAAAAAAAGATCCGACAAGGGCTCACCCTCGCGGATGATTACCTCGCCCTCCTCAAAGGACTGCTTTCCACCGGCATCCATGTGGTAGATCTAGGTCAGGTGCCAACAGGTATGCAGTATTTTTCCCTTTACGAACTGGAAGACGTGCATGGCGGCGTCATGATTACCGGTAGTCATAATCCTCCGGAGTTCAATGGCTTCAAAATTTCCCTGGGCACCGGACCGGTCTACGGGGAAGAGATTCAGCACATCCGTCAGCTAATGGAAAGCGGCGATTTTGAAAGCGGCGAAGGCGTTGCCGAGACGAAAGACCTTTATGAAACATATTATGATGATATGACCAGCCGAATCAAACTGGCGCGTCCGGTTAAAGTTGTTATTGACTGCGGAAACGGTGCCGCTTCCCTGGTTGCCCGGGAATTATTTAAACGACTGGGTGCAGATGCAACCATGCTCTTCGATGAGCCGGATGGCAACTTTCCCAATCACCATCCTGATCCTACCGTTGTCGATTAAATTCAGTACCTGATGAAAAAAGTACGGGAAACCGGCGCAGAACTCGGTATCGGATACGATGGCGATGCTGATCGAATTGGCGTCGTTGATGAAAATGGCGAAGTCATTTTTGGAGATAAACTGGTGCTTATTTTTGCCCGGGAAATCCTCAAGAACCATCCCGGTGAGCAAGTCATTTTCGATGTTAAATGCTCCCAGGCACTGGATGAAGAAATCACCAAATCCGGCGGCAAACCCTTAATGTGGAAAACCGGTCATTCCCTTCTCAAGAAAAAGATAAAGGAATTAGGCGCACCACTGGGTGGCGAAATGAGCGGGCACATCTTTATCGCCGACAAATTCCATGGCTATGACGATGCGGTGTATGTCTCCGCCCGCCTGCTGGAAATCGTTTCGCAAAGTAATAAAAAGATGAGCGATTATCTCGAAGGGGTTACCCCGTATTTTTCCACGCCGGAAATTCGCGTGGAGTGCAACAGCGATGAAGAGAAATTTCAGATCACGGAAAAAGCCGTCAAGTATTTTAAAGAGAATTATGATGTTATCGATGTCGATGGTGTAAGGATTCTCTTCGGTGATGGCTGGGGACTGGTACGAGCTTCCAACACCCAACCGGTCATTGTCATCCGCTTCGAAGCACAAACCCAGGAGCGCCTGGATGAGATCAGGGAGATTGTCGTTAGCAAATTAAAATCTTTCGGCGATGTAAAAATCTGATAAAGCCATCTGCCAATCTGAGAAAACACAATCCCTCCGAAAGAGATTCGGAGGGTTTTTTTTACGCTGCCCCTCCGGTTGATTTTAATTCCCTTCGATAAGCCTAAATTTTTCTTCATCTCTTTCACAGCAAAAATTATTTCTGTTTTTAAGTGTCGGTCATCTTTCGTAACATTAACCGCAAGTTGTCAAAGTATAATGTATTGCTACTAAAGCCATGTCCGCAGATGCCCAGCAAATACTAGATACTGCAAAAGCAGCGGCCCGCAAAGCCGGGGATATCATCCAGGATCGCCTTGGCCGATTGGATGCATCCGCGATCGATGAAAAAACGACCAATGATTTTGTTACCAGTGTGGATTTGGCTGCGGAATCGGCCATCATCCGGTATATTCACGAACACTATCCTGATCATCGTATTCTGGGTGAAGAGAGCGGACAAAGCCAATCCAACAGCGATTATGAGTGGATCATCGATCCCCTGGACGGCACAACGAATTTCGTCAAAAATATTCCCTTTTATGCCGTTTCGATTGGCGTTCGCCATCGGGGACAGATGATTGCCGGGGTGGTATACAATCCTCCGGCTGAGGAGCTTTTTTCCGCACTTTATCAACACGGCGCCTTCCTAAATGACAATCCAATTAACATCGGCAATACGGATGATTTTTCCCGGGCATTCTTAGCCACCGGGTTTCCGCATCATGCCAAAGCGTATTTATCCCCTTTTATGAAAGCGTTCACGCAAATTTTTGCCGATGCACCGCCTGCGGCCGCTTTGACGGTTTCTGGGAACTGGGCTTACATGCCTGGGATATCGCTGCCGGGAGCTTGATTATCGAGGAAGCCGGTGGTGTAATTACAGATTTCCAGGGTGAAGCCAATCACCTTAAAAATGGATTTGTTATTGCCGGAAATTCGCTGATTCATCAGCACTTAATCAATACCCTTTCAAAATACTTTGAGGAGATCAAAAATGAATGAATTGAAAGCGACCCCGGTTAACCGCGGTGCGATGTCGTTCATTTCATGTGATTCCGGACGTCCTTTTGCGAAATTCGGAAACAGGGTGGTGACACCAAGTACCGCTTAAAGCAGAGTGGTGATATCGTTTTTCCCAATGGAGAGGTTAAAGTCGTTGTTGAAGAAAATGTTCGCGGAGATGATATTTATATCGTCCAGGCAATTGACGACCCACTCTCAAAAAACTCAGTCAATGACAATTTGATGGCAGTGCTGACAGCCGTTCACGCTTGTTATCAGTCTGATGCAGACAATATAACCGTTGTCCTCCCCCAGTTTCCCTATTCACGGCAGGAACGGCGAAAAACCAGGGAAGCAATTACCGCGAAGCTGGTTGCCGGTATGCTGGAGAATGCCGGTGCACGTCGTGTTATCACCCTGGACATTCATGCTGAAGCGATCCAGGGTTTTTTTAATCTGGCCAAACTGGAAGATTTACATGCTTCCCGGGTGTTCATCGATTATCTCCAGCATATTCTCCGCGTAGATCCGACGCGCATGGCGGTAACCAGCCCGGATGTCGGTAGTGCGGAAAGGGCCCGCCATTATTCGAAGCAGCTCGGTATTGATCTGGCTATTGTTGATAAAGCCCGCGACTATTCGCAAGTCAGCACCATTGAAAGCATGCGCCTGGTCGGTGATGTTCGCGGTAAGGAGGTGCTATTGGTTGATGATATTATCGCGACCGGCGGTACCCTGGTAAATGCACTTCGCTTACTGAAAGACAAGGGGGCAGACAAAATTACCGTTTTAGCCAGTCTTCCCTTTTTCACCGGAAATTGTACCGAACGCCTGGACAAAGCGTATCAGGAAGGGCTGCTGGACCTGGTTATCGGCACCGATGCAGTCTTTCACGGAAAAGCATTTGTTGAATCCACACCATGGTATATCGAAGTCAGTGTTGCGGCTTTATTTGCCCAGGTAATATACAATATTAACAACAAGTTATCCGTGAGCGAACTGCTGTAATCCGGGCACACGATCGTATTTATTTAACCGGTTTTCGGGAAAGATAACTATCCATTTTTCCCGAGGCCACCCAACCTTGCCAACCCTGCTCCGTTCTAACCCGGTACCAGCGAATATTTTGAGAGATATCCACAACCTTCTCTTCCAATATCCATAACTTTGTGCCACGGGCCAACGATTGCAGCACCCTCGTTTCTTTAACCCCCGGGGCATTTCGTAAATTTAAAGCCACCCGGGTATTTACATATCTCTCCTGCACAGCCTGATATTCTCTCGCTGCATGTTGTTCTTGCCAATGGGCCCAAATTGCGCTTCCCCAATTTCCGACACCGATAACGGCAAAGAAAAACAAGCTTAAGACCAGCGTAAGCACTGCACTATAAGCGATGTGAGAGTATCGCCAGGCGCCTTCTTTTTGTCTTGACAGAAAGTTTTTTCGCTTCTTTTTCATTAACCACTTTAAAGGCTCAAGAACCACTTCCGGCTGCAGAACATAATTGCCTCGTTCCGCTTTCCGTAAATGGCAGGAATAATAGCGGACATTCTCAAAATCATTGGCGATGATTCTTAAAAGCTTTTCCTGTCCATTTGCCAGCAACCATTGCCGTATGGCGTAGGATGTGGCAGCATTATCCCGCTGGCGCCCGTTGCCTTGCTGCTCCGGGAAAGTTTCTCCAGCCAGGGTATGATTGGTAATAATCACCGCGAGTGGGTTCTTGAATGCACCATCGACATGAGAATTTACCTGGCGTAACCGTTGGATGAATCGATTATATGACTGCCGCGGCGTTTCGCTGTTCAACAACTTCATTTGACGAACAACTTTTTGGGCATCAATTAAAAAAAGAATACCGGCATTTTCGGTAGGAAGACTGTAGAAATCCTCTACATCGACACTGCTAGGGCTATCATCATAAAACCGCAGCAATTGGTCCTGCTGCCGTCTTTCCATTCGCTGAATGGCCAGTTCCGCGGGAAAGATGAGAGGCTTCTCATTCATCCCATCCAGATAACTGCTTTGTTTTCGGAATTTTATCCGGTGCCGTAGCCGGCTGCTTCTTTGCTTTAAAGCCTTGACCAGAATATCCAGATAATTGGTTTTATCCGCGGAGGATTCGCCGATCATTAACAGATTGGTGCGATTTCCCTCCTGCGCTTTGCCTCCATTTAACACACTATTACAATATGGACATGATGCATTTAAGGCTTCTCTTCCCAGGAAAGATAATACCGGCAATTGCTGCCGGCGGCATTGACAGCGCCGAAAAAAAACACCATAAGACCCGGGCAGTAAGCGCCGGTGCAGCACACCGCATTCCGGACAGTGGTAATGGAGAAAGCTTATATTTTTATTACAGGATTTATTGGAACAGCGCAGAGAGGAATGACGCCAAAGCGCAACCCCTTCCTCCATTAATCGCAGGGGAATTAACAGAATGAACTGTGCGAAGAAAAATACGGAGATTACCAGCAGGTGCAGTATTCCCGCCAGAAAAATATTTAGCAATACCACCGGAACTGCCAGGGAGAGGAGCGCAAAAACAATCACCCCGAACGGCCAGAGAACGAACCAAAACGGGGTATCAACCAGCCGAATATTCCAACGGATGATCCTGCGAAAATCCTCGATGCAATACTGCAG
>JAUIFT010000285.1 GCA_030430345.1 Calditrichia bacterium
GTTTGCCGCAGCGGGTATTGCGGGCATCATGCTCCTCTTGGCACTCTTGCTATACAGCCGCTTTGCCGCTAAACGGCGTACGGCCAAGTCCTTGGAAGAAAAAAATCAGCAGATCGTTTTCGGTGACCTTGTATTCAACCAGTTGAATACGATCACCCAGGCTGTTTATAATCGCAGCCGCATCGGAAACCGTATCTTCTACGGCGCCAAACAATTCTTTTGCTTTTATATAATCGATAAGGGATCTGGCTCGGGAGCCCTCCACGCTCATAAATGCATCTTCGTAGCGGCTGTCATTATAGAGGTGCAATACCAATTTATCATATATATGTTGCCGCTTGTCATAGAAGGCCAGGCGATTTTCATCTTTAACATGATCTGCACCTGCTTCTACAATTTTGATTGTTTCCCGCAAGGCATTTTCGGCGGCTTCTTTTTTCCCCTGCCGTTGATAAACTTTACTCAGGGTATATTGCGCATCCAACAAAATCAGCGGATCAGCGCTCTCCAACTGACTGCGGCGACTAATGACCCGCCTTAATTCTGCCAGTGCCTGATTGTACTGGCCTCCAAACAGATATGTTTTTCCTCTACTAACGAATATCCGGTCCTGCTGATCCGCTGTAATAATGCCGCTCAGCAAACTTTCCGCTTTAGAATATTTTTCCAGGGCAATTTTCAGGTATTTTTGAACCGCTGAAAGGCGACTCCCTTTACGCAACCAATTCTCAGCATTTTTTAAATGAGTATCCCCTTCACTAAGCCGAATTTCCGCAGAGAGGCTATTCAACGGGTCACCACCTGTCTGCACATTCGTACGAATTACTTCAATAGCTTGCAGAAAAAACTCTGCTGCAATCCTCAGACTGTCTATGCGCAGATAATGCACGCCGAGGTTGTGGAGAATATTCGCGCGGTCATCCATATTCTCGAGGGTTTGTATCAGTTTATGGCCCTGGTTCAAAATGCTATCCGCTGCATTTGCATTGCCAATCAATGAATAGAGCCAGCCCATGTTTGAAAGTGCGTTCCCTTGCTTACGGATATTATCAGTGCTTTCGTAGGCGCTTCGGAAATCTGCGAGTGAACGATCGTAAAATCCCATCCACATCAGGTTTAACCCGCGGTCATTATACAGTTGATTGATATAGCTGTGCTGAAGGGAGTCTGCAATTGCGATACCCCGGTTAAACGATACCAATGCATTAGGGCGCAAATCTTTATAGGTAAGCACAATACCTATACGACCATGCAGCCTCATCTCTTCACTTTTTTTCCGTAAATTTCTGGCAACGACCATCCCTTGCTCGAAATGGCTCAAGGCAATATCATAAAGATTGAGGTTTATGCTCGTGTTACCCAGGCGTCTTAAGATATATGCTTTCTCAAGGCGATAATTAAGCGAATCAGCGAGATTCAAGCCTTCATTTCCATAGATTAATGCTTCCTTATACTTGCTTTGATCATGCAAAAGGAATTGGATTTTTCGCAGAATTTCAGTTTCCTGTTTGCGATCATGATTTTTTCGGGCCATCTCCAATGCGCTTAGAAAATCTTCCAGAGTTTCGCTTTTCTTCCATTCAGCCCTAACCTGACGGCGCATTTCGATCCCTGAGTTATCAAGGGCTTCACAAAAATTATACTCATGCATCAAGAACGGATCATCTAAATGATCTTGAAAAAAAACGGCGAGATTCCGAACGTTTATCAGCAATGAATCCGCAGTGCTCTTTTTATTCTCCAACCGCAAAGTCAACGCATGTCTCATTTGCCCAAAAAAGCTGTAAATAAAATGCTTTTGATTGGCAATAACCAACTGCTTATTCGCTGCAACATCGCCATTACGGTAGTGATAAACGAATTTGCTATTATTAGCGCCATACTTCTTTTGCCATCCTGCAGAAAGTCCGTAACTGGCAAATTCTTTTTCAATCGCTGCGATTTCCTGCTCATAATTATCGCAGCCCAATGCAAAGATAAAGGCGATTGCAAACAACGCTAAAAATGTATTTTTAAGAATATTATTCATAATTTTTTCGGATGTATTGCTGCTAAATCCGGTTCGCTTTTTTATTACTTCTCTTTCACATTAAAGAAATCATACATTCCTTTAAACATACCGGTCATTGCCGCTGGGTCGGTTGCTGGCCCCAAATGTGTCGACGCAGTTTTCGGTTTCCAGCGAAAGGCCCTTGATATCGGCAGCCAGCTAAAGCGATAGATCATCACTATCGACAAAGCGATTGATTTACCAATGTTCTTAAAAGGGGATACTTCCAACTGGGCCCGCTCAAGAATTTGCGCCTGGCCAGCGACCCAGTCCGCATGTATTTCCGGATACCGCGGCATATATTTCCCCTGGAATTCCTTTATTTTTACCCGAATGTCATCTTCTTTCGGGCCATAGGAAACCGGGTTCAACGGCACGTCTATCTCCGCTTCTTCAAAAATACGGTCTCTGTTGCAGAGATAGTCATTATTTCGGAAAGCGGTTGGTGATTTGACATCAAAACCAAGCACTCTTTTTAACTCGCTTTCCAGCTCCCCTTTTTCGTAAAAAATCCGGTTTTTGTCATCTTCATCTTCGTAAAGTCTTTCCAGACCTTTTAAGACGGAACAATCCACGCCAGCTTCTGCCAAACGCCTTACTACTTCCGCATTCATATTAAATTGCAGCCCATAGGATTGGGGATCTAACGGCATTTCCTTTTCCGGATAATTGAAGGTATAATTCAACTGCCCGGTAAGTAGATCGTATTCCCTTAACTTAGCCGGGGTTAGGCCGTTTTTCCGATGGGTCTCATCTTTTAACAATGCTTCGCGAAGTTTCGGATGTAAGGGATTCATTATTTATTCCTCCGACTTATTTGCTTTGATGTTTCGTACTGTCCGGTTTTCCTTGTTGAGATTACTTTTCTGCTAATCATAATAAATTACGGACCCGGTGGAGTACAAGGCCGCGGACTCCGGTGATTTCTACTTATCTTAGTCATCAGCCGATCATACATAAAATCAAAAATTAGCGGGTCGAAGCGGTACCGACGATAGGTCATATCCATAATACAGGAAGTGTTTTCGCTCCGGCGCTGTGGTGCATAAGAAACCCAGCTGATATCTTTATCGCTGCGATATCGATCGGATTCGTATACTTTCGTGCGGCCCTCAAATGTATAACGGGCAAATTCGCGCGGTATCGGAAAATTATGGACATTGGCAAAACGTAAAATCAGCAACTTATAAGTATCGAACGTCTCATTGGGGTTGCCCCGATCCGGTGAGCGCAGGATCCGCTTAAGCACCTCAAGAAACTCCTTTTTATCTGTGAAATCACGATTGATTTCATCAAGGTTTCTCTGCAGTTGATCAACAACTTCTGACGGCAGGCCATGAGCGCTCAATTTGGTCAATGAATTTTCATCAATTCGAAAAACAACTCTGAATCTGGCCAATTTTAAGAGCAGCTCATGATATTCAAAGAAAAGGCCGGGGTCACTAATTTCCTCGCGCAAAGCGCGTAAAAATTTTTGTTCTTCGCGATATACCTCGCATTTGATCGCGTTTAGATCGTTTTTAATAATCGCGCGATGTTCCGGATCTTCAATTGCATCATCCAATGCTTCTATCATCCCGTCCGAGACCATAAATCCGCCGCGGAACTTTTTATTGATGCGATAGCGCAATGCAGCATGGCTTTCATCGATGTATTCGTCGTCGATGGCGCCGTTGTCGATATCGCTCATTGAATGGGCAAATTCGTGCACCGGCGTTTTCAGGCGATCATCCCAGGCGGAGAGCGCAAACATCCCCGGCTGTTTCGCATAGTAGTAATGATATTTTTCCTGAGAAGTAGATCCCGGTTCGAAAAATGTAAAAGCGAATTTTTTCCCGCCACGCTTCGGATCGTCTTCGCTAAAACGAGCGGTAGAGCGGGTGTAGGTACGATTGCCGGAGATTATTGTGATCACATCAACCAGCGATGGATCATCCAGGCCTGCGGCAGTCAACTGCCCTTGAACGTATTCGTAGACATGATTTTGGGTAACATCCCCATTGCTATCCCTTACAGGACGGCGGGCGGTAAGAATCGAAGTGCTTTCACTGACCCCTTCACAGAGCGCAGTATCAACGGAATTCTCATGATCAAAAACAGTAATAATGCGTAATTGCTGAAAGATGTCCGGCAAACGCATTAATTCATTGGATAAAAAGCTGTTTATCACCCGGGTAACGGTTTTCAGAAATAAACCGTGATTACGCATAATCGGGTCAGGCATTTTTTCCCCATTTTCCACTTCTAAAATCGCCGGATTTGCCACCAGCACAATCGTATACGGATCGTCCCCAATCCCTTGCTGAATCACGTTTACGTTTTTGCATTTATCAATCGTATAGACAGGAACGGCATTTTTGCGAACATATCTCTGGCTGAAATACAAGTATATTGTTCCGATGAATAATCCCAGTATATATCCGCTGAAAAACGCCCACAGTATTCCGATCAGAAGTCCTGAGACACTCAACCCATAGCTGGGATAAATAATTGTCAGCTGCTCAGTAATCGCCCGCAGCTCGGTAAACTGCATAGCCGCCAGCGTAATGACCAGCACAACCAGTGCCCAGAAAAAGCCAAGCGCCACACTGAGCACTTCCGGACGCAGAATAAAAAAATCCGGTGAACGATAAATCGTTACTTCACAATTTTTCTGCGATTTCATAGATCTCCTCTCTCAATAGAAACGAATATTCTATCGGCGCATCATTTAACATTCAGTGAATGCAACAACGGTAAAATTTTTCGAAACGCATGGAAAAATAAGCAATTTTAGCGTATTTGAAGGCATTAGTGGTCCTATAAAAAACCGGTGATATAAAAGTTATACATTCCCGGGGAAATATCAAAATAAACGCTGTATTCTATGCCATTTTCCATAGTATGCTTACCGCCATCGCCCTGGCGACATTCACTAAATGTAATGAAAATCATAGCTTTGAAAGATAGAGGCAGGT
>JAUIFT010000286.1 GCA_030430345.1 Calditrichia bacterium
CACACAGAGGGTAAAGATTATTCTTTTTATTCTACAAAAAATTGTTTTCATTGATATCAAGATGAATCCGGTATCGTGGATACCGGCAGCATTCGCAGTTATTTCCCGGCGTCGATTCCAAACGCACATCCGAGACGATTTCGTTTGAACAACCTTGTGTTGCTCAATTGCTTCCTTCCTGATTTTCCCGGCGCCGTTGAATTTTCCTGCTTCCGAATTTCACCGGACAGAACTTTCTACTCTGTAAAGCAGATTGCTATATTTTTTCAACATACAGTTTAAGTAGGGAAACTTTTTCTGTGAATTTTGCTACAAAAAACAGGCGCCGGGCCTTTTAACAGGAGGTTGTATCTATGCATTCACGTAATCAATTCATGGTTTGGATGACAGTTTTTACAATCATCTTCTCCACGGTTTGGCTGGCAAACCAATCCATGGCCAATGATAATGAGAGTACTTATTATAAAATAGATAAAGGCCTTTTTTACCTCAAAGAAGTTTTCGAAACCATCTCCCGCAATTATGTGGAAGAACTCGATCCGGAGACCCTCAGCAAATCCGCTATCGAAGGTATGCTGAAGGAATTCGATCCCTATACGGTATTCTTCGAGGATCCCGGTTCTCATCAAATGCAGATGATCACCCGTGGCCGCTATGGTGGTGTGGGCATGGAAATCGGGTTTCAGGGCAAGAAGATTACCGTTATCACCCCGATGGAAGACACGCCCGCGCAACGGGCTGGCGTCCGGGCCGGCGATGTAATTGTCCGCATTAATAAAACCTCGGTTAAAACCAGCAGCCTGGAAGAAACCTCCCGCCTTTTACGGGGCAAAGTAGGCACCAGCGTAGAAATTGAAATCGAACGCCCCGGCGTTAATAAAACGATTGTCCTCAACCTGGTCCGGGAAGAAATTCTCATTAAAGACGTCAGCTATGCGGAATTTCTGGAAGACGGCACCGCCTATATTCGGCTGACCGCTTTTTCCGATAAAGCCAGCCAGGAATTGAAAGAGACAATCCGTAATTTGAAAGAAGAGCGGAAGATAAAACGGGTTGTCCTGGACCTGCGCGGCAATCCTGGCGGTTTATTAACTTCCGCCGTCGAGGTAGCCAATGTCTTTTTGCCACCTGGCCAACTGGTCGTTTCCACCCGTGGCTCTCACGAATCGGAAAGTAAATTTTTTACCAAGGAACATCCCTGGCTGCCAACGGAACCATTGGTCGTCCTGGTAGATGAATCCAGCGCCAGCGCGGCAGAAATTGTCGCCGGGGCAATTCAGGATATGGACAGGGGCGTTTTGGTTGGCGCCAGCACTTTCGGCAAAGGGTTGGTGCAAAAAGTGTATCCTATCGACCGGGTCTCCCAGGCCTATCTGAAAATCACTACCGCTAAATATTATGTACCCTCCGGCCGATCTATTCAGAAGGAAGATTACAAGAAAAACACGGAAGTATTTACCAGCCGCACCGATAGCATTGAATTCAACCGCAAAGTACGCTTCTTTACCCAGAATGGCCGGGTCGTTTATGGCGGCGGCGGTATTCAACCGGATGTCGCGGCGGCAGATATTGATGCAAAAGATACCTATCTGCAAAACCTGGTTAACCGGGGGTTCCTCTTCCAGTTTGCGGTGGATTATTTATCTCAACGCCCGGAGATTAAAACACAGGAGCGAGTGGTTGTTGATGAAGGCATACTGCTTTCCCTGAAGAGTTATCTGGAGAAAAATGACTTTGATTTTGAAATTGACGGCGAAAAGCAGTTGGACGAATTTCTCTCCCTGGCGGATAAAAATAAGTTTAATAGTGACATCACCGATCTGGTAACTGTTGCCCGGCAAAAGCTGCAAACCGAAAAGAACAAACAATTTAAGCTGCATCAATCACAGATTGAGCATTTGCTGGAAGCAGAATTTGCAGAAAAATTGTCCGGTTCATCCGCGCGGATCAAAACCTTGTTGCTTTACGATAACCAGCTAAAGACGGCCATGCAGGTGTTGCGAAATATGCAGCAGTATGAGAACATCCTTGCTGTGAAATAAACGCGCCCTTTTTAAACGACAACTCTTAGCATTGAAAAACTGCAAATTTGCCCATTTGCAAATTTGCAGTCGCACGAGACCTTCCTGATTATTCTCCGAAAAAATTTCCACCACTACCTTCCCGTCCATTCACTATAATATTGATTTCCTTGCGGAAAATCCGTACAATCATGGCTTGTTTGCACTAATTGGATGGATTTAGATTTGCGAGTTCTGGTTACCCGAAAAATTCCCGAAATTGGTCTGAAGATCCTTCAAGAACATTTTGAAGTGGATGCAAATCCCGAGAGCGAATCTTTGACAGCGGCAACACTCCGGCAGCGGCTCGCCCCGGCGGATGCAGTGCTCTGCCTACTCACCGACCGCATCGATCCGGCAGCCATCGACGCTGCGCCAAACCTGAAGGTGATCTCCAACCATGCCGTTGGTTATGACAATATCGATGTGGGCTATGCAACCAGCAAAAACATCGCCGTATGCAATACCCCCGGCGTATTAACCGAGGCAACGGCAGATTTTGCCTGGGCACTGCTTTTGAGTATTGCCCGCCGTATTCCCGAAGGAGAAAGATTGATGCGCAGCGGAGAATTTCACGGATGGGATCCGCTAATGCTGCTGGGGACAGACCTGCAAGGGAAAACATTGGGCATTATCGGCGCCGGCAGAATTGGCAGTGCAATGGCCCAGCGCTCCGCCGGTTGGCAAATGAAAGTGCTTTATCACAGTCGTAGTGTAAATACGCAATTAGAAAAGACATTAAATGCCCGCCGGGTAGCTCTGGAAGAATTACTGCGCACGGCAGATTTTATTTCTATCCACCTTCCCCTGAGCGCGGAAACCCGGCACTTAATTAACAAAGAGACCTTGCGGATGATGAAACCCGGCGCCTATCTTATCAACACTGCCCGCGGGGCGATCATTGATGAAGCGGCGCTGGTTGATGCACTCACTCGAAAAACAATTGCCGGTGCCGGCCTGGACGTTTATGAATACGAGCCGGAGATGGCCGCCGGATTAAAAGATTTGCAAAATGTCATATTAGCGCCGCATATTGGCAGTGCGACAATCGATACCCGGAATAAGATGGCCAGCATCGCAGCAGAAAATATTGTGCGGGTGCTAAAAGGGGAAGCGGCTATTTCCCAGGTAAATTAAATCATCATATTTACAGCCGGTTAAGTCAAAACAGATAAGAACAGAAGCAGATAGATTACTTAACAAATCGGAGGCAAAAATGGCTCGCCTGGACGGAAAACAAATCGTGGTCATTGTTGGTCAGAAAAATTATAACGAGGAAGAATTCAATTTTCTGGTTAGCAAATTTGAAGATGAAGGCGCGGATGTCTGCATCGCCAGCAATACTCTGGAAAAAGCCCTAGGCCGCCTGGAAGGATACGCCTCCCCGGATTTCACGATAGAAGAAATCAATCCGGAAGAATTTGATGCTGCGGTGATTGTTGGCGGGTATGGCGCGAAAGTATATTTGTGGGATGATGCAGATACCCACGGCGTTTTGGAAAAGTTCAAGAATGCGGGTAAAGTTGTCGCTGCGATCAGTACTGCCCCGGCCGTACTTGCCAATGCCGGCGCTTTGCGGGAAAAGAATGCCACAACTTATCCAGATTATAACGCATTACTTATTTTGGAAGCGCAGGGGGCAAATCTTATTCATGATCATGTCATTACTGATGATAATGTTATTACCGCCAGCCACACCCGTTTTAAAGAGAAATTTGCAGAAGCTATTATTGATAAACTGAAAGGGTAAGCATGTCCCAAGCACCGGAAAAAGCATATAAGAATCTGGATTTCCTGAATAGTGCGGAGGCACGTATTCTGAGAATCCTGGCAGAATACCTGGAACCCCGGGTTCGCTTTCATAAACAGGATGTGGATGACACCATTGTATTTTTTGGCTCCGCGCGCTTCGTAGATCGGGAAGCGGCGCAAGCCATTCTCGACGAAGCCGAGACCGAGTTGACAAAAAATCCCTCCCCGGAAACTGAACTGGCGAAAAAACAGGCTGAAAAGCGCCTGGAGATGGCTGGTTATTATGAAGATGCCCGCACCCTCGCCCGTATGCTTACGGAGTGGTCACTAAATGACGATCGTAATACCCAGCGCTATCTGATCGCCTCCGGTGGCGGGCCAGGCATTATGGAAGCCGCGAATCGCGGTGCCTCGGAAGTGCCGGGTGGCCGCTCTATCGGTCTGAATATTTCCATTCCCTTCGAACAAGGGTCGAATCCTTACATCACCGATGAATTAAATTTCGAGTTTCATTATTTTTTCACCCGAAAATTCTGGTTCATTTATCTCGCCAAAGCGATTGTCGTTTTTCCAGGCGGCTTCGGCACATTGGACGAATTGTTCGAATCTATGACGCTCTTGCAAACCCATAAAATTGAGAAAAAAATGCCGATCGTGCTGTATGGGGAATCTTACTGGAAAAGCGTGGTTAATTTTGACAGCTTAATTGAAAACATGACCATCAGCGCCCGGGATATGGATTTACTCTACTTCGCGAACACCCCGAAAGCTGCCTTCGAATACCTGACCAAAATACTTGATTGATATTACTTAAGCCCTCGATCTTTCCCTGGAATATCGAGGGCTTTTTGCAATTTATTCCGCTGCTATGGCCGAGCGCCAGCTATTTATTTCCTGCACAAAACTTTCAACCAGCTTCGGATGGTCTGCGGCGACATCCTGATTATTTTCCGGATCTGTCACGATATCATAAAGGAATTGGGTTTTGTCGGTGCGATTCCACTGGAAAAACCAATTATCCCGCCGGAGCCAGTAGCCTTCGGCGCGGCGCCCCATCATATCGGCTTCCGAGCGCAATTGGGTCACTCTGCCAATAATCGATTCCCGTAATCCATCCGCTTCGCCTTCAAGAACAGAGCGATAAGTTTGTCCGTAAATTTCCTTCGGGACCT
>JAUIFT010000287.1 GCA_030430345.1 Calditrichia bacterium
TGATTCAATTCCGGCACATCATACAGTTTATCATAAACACTGAGCACCACACCGCCGGGATATCCAAAGACGGTATCAACATCTTCGGCGATCAGCGAGCGAATAAAGATTTCCGCGCCACTCATCTTTTGTCCGGCTTTGGTTGCGACAGTGTCTCTCTTTTCTGGTTTGGTTTTTGTCTCGAAGGACATAGAATATCTCCTGCTTATTTTTGGTAAACAACTGTTTGTTCTTGATTTAAACTTTCAATAGATAAAACAGCGCCGGTATTTGCGGAGGTCACCAACGCGGCGTAACGTGCCAGCCAACCGGATCTCTTGCGCGGCAGCGGTGGCCGCGAGCATTCCCGGCGATTGGTCATTTCCATTTCACTGATTTCCAGGGTTAATTCGTTTTCCGGAATGTTAATTGAAATCATATCGCCGTTTTTGATAAAGGCGATGGGTCCTCCGGCGGCGGCTTCCGGGGAGACATGCCCGATACAGGCACCGCGAGTGCCGCCGGAAAAACGGCCATCGGTAATCAGCGCCACCGAGTAGCCCAATCCCATCCCCATAATGTTCGCGGTTGGTGCGAGCATCTCCTGCATGCCCGGGCCGCCCTTCGGGCCTTCATAACGGATGACAACAACGTCTCCCCTGCTCACCGCACCGCCGAGAATGCCTTCACAGGCTTCCTCCATGGACTCAAACACCACTGCCGGGCCACGATGTACAAGCATGTTTTCTTCGACTGCACCGGTTTTAACGACGGCGCCATCCGGGGCGATATTGCCAAACAACACTGAAAGTCCACCCCGTTCGGAATGCGGTTCGTTGACTGGCAAGATCACTTCCCGATCCGCCACGCTGGCTGCAGCGATATTCTCACCGAGCGTTTTTCCGGTAACGGTCATTTGATCCAGGTTGAGCGTGCCAGGTTTTCCACTGATCTCTTTCAGAATAGCACTGATACCACCGGCGCGATCGACATCTTCCATATGCCAGTTCGAAGCGGGTGAGACTTTGCAGACCTGGGGAACGCGCCGGGCAATATCGTTCAGGCGCTCCAACGGATAGTCTACACATGCCTCAAAGGCCAGGGCGAGGGTATGCAGAACGGTGTTGGTGCTGCCTCCCATAGCCATGTCCAGTATGAAAGCGTTATCAATGGCTTCGGCAGTCACGATATCCCGGGGGTTAATATCCTTTTCCACAAGCATCATGATTTTCTCTGCAGCAGTCTTTAATAAATCGCGGCGTTTTTGCGAGGTGGCGAGATAGCTGCCGTTGCCCGGCAGGGCCAAACCAATCGCCTCCATCAGGCAGTTCATGGAATTAGCGGTAAACATTCCCGAGCAGGAGCCGCAGGTCGGGCAGCCATTATCTTCCAATTCTTTCAGGCGGGCATCATCAATTTTACCGGCTTTGTAAGCACCAACCCCTTCAAATACGGAAACGAGGTCAATCACTTCGCCAGCGCTGGTGCGCCCGGCAGCCATCGGTCCGCCGGAAACGAAGATCGTCGGGATATTCACCCGCAAAGCGCCCATCAGCATGCCCGGGACAATCTTGTCGCAATTCGGGATGCAGATCAATCCATCAAACTGATGCGCATTGGCAACCGTCTCGACGGAATCGGCAATCAATTCCCGGCTTGGCAGGGAGTATTTCATCCCGCTATGGCCCATGGCAATGCCATCATCAACACCGATGGTATTGAATTCGAAGGGCACCCCGCCGGCAGCCCGTACTGCGTCTTTCACAATCTTCCCCAATTCCTGGAGATGAACGTGGCCGGGAATAATCTCGATGAATGAATTACAAATGCCGATAAAGGGTTTGCGAAAGTCATCATCTGTTACACCGGTGGCCTTCAGCAAGCTGCGGTGCGGTGCCCTTTCAAACCCTTTTTTGATAATATCGCTTCGCATAAAATTGAATCCCTAAACTTAGTTACCACTTTAGTTTATATTACAAATAACTTTGTTTAATAGAGTATGTAGTTATTTTCTGGATGGTGTATTATCCCCAGGAACTAACAACACACTGTTAGCTGCAGATGTAGTGTTACCGTTCGCTATTCTGCACAGGCACAGACAGCTTTCAGTTCACAAAAAGATTAAACGATTGACAGTTATTTTCTGTCAGGTTCGAAGGAGGCTACTTATCGGTGCTTTTCAGCATCAACCAATAAGCAGCCCGATAATCATAAGGCCATAAATAATTAGGGATATAAGAGAACAGGAAAGAAGGAGGGGGGTAAAACGAAGAGAATTCGACGACTTGGTGGAATATTGTTGCTGCTGTTCAGACGTTCGTTCATGAGAACGTTCCGGTTTTCGCATTGGTTCGTGTTTAAAAACCCAGACACTCATTGTTTCTACTCCTTAGCTGTTAAAAGTTACGTTGATGTTGTTATTTACCTATCCTGACTGTTCTGTCAGTTCTTTTTTTGCTGCTTGTCGGACCGTCGATCCGCTGCAGTGATCAAATAATGCTTAGGATATTGAGAATAAGTAGGAGAATACCGCTAAAAATAATCGGGCGAACACTGTTAAGGGACAGCTTCGGTAAGGTATTGATGTTGTGAAAATTTTCTGTCAACATTTTTTATCGCCCTTGCAAAAAAATTTCGGCCAAAGTAATGTTTTTTGCATTACTTGTCAAGCGCAATTTTTTCACCACTCGTTTTTTAAGCATTTAAGAAATTATTTACAATAGACTTATAAAAAATAAATATTTACTTGCATTGTATTCTCAGCATTTCCAATTCTCTTTAAATGCTGCTTGACTTGTCAGGATTTCTGCTCTACAATTGACATCTTTCAGACAGGGGCGGCAAGTGTAAGCAGAATAATCACCTGACAATTAAAGAAGATAATAAACGCTTTGACATCAGGACCTCACTAAAATGAAAGTTTTAAAATTTGGTGGCACATCTGTTAAAGCACCAGATCGTATCCGCCATGTATCGGAGATAATTCTAGCGAATTATCAAGAGTTTCCTTTGACGGTAGCCGTGCTTTCCGCCTTCGGCGGCGTTACCGATCAATTATTGGCATTGGGAGAACAAGCGGCCGCCGGAGATAATGGTTATCTGGCACTATTTGCCGCTTTGAAGAACAAACATGAAACGTATGCCAGAGATCTTCTCGAAGTGGAAGATCCTGCATTAGCGGCAAAAGTGGCAGCATCATTCAAAAACCTGTCCGATGTATTACACGGTGTTTACCTGGTTAAAGAGTGCTCCCCGCGGGTAAAAGATTTCCTGATGAGTTTTGGAGAAAGACTTTCCTGCAAAATCACCAGTGCCTATCTCCAGCAAAAACAACCTGATTGCCATTTTATTGATGCCCGGAAGTTTATCCGAACAGATAATAGTTTTGGCAACGCCCGGGTTAACTTTGCGGAAACCAATCGCCAAATAGGCAATTTTTTTAAAAATCGCCAGGGAATTTATATCGTTACCGGATTTATCGGCGCCACTAAGGATGATGAAACCACAACGCTCGGCCGGGGCGGTTCGGATTACACAACCGCAATTTTTGGCGCGGCACTGCAAGCAACAGAAATTGAAATCTGGACCGATGTTAACGGTGTGATGACCGCTGATCCACGGAAAGTACCGCAAGCCTTTTCCCTGACGGAGATTACTTATGAAGAAGCGATGGAGCTTTCCCATTTTGGGGCGAAGGTAATTCACCCTCCAACGATGCAGCCGGCCCTGAAAGCAAATATTCCCATTCGTATTCGCAATACTTTTCAACTGAATTTTCCCGGAACGAAAATATCTGCACTGCCGAACGCTTCTGTTCAGAATGGGCATCAGCCCCCGTTTATTACCGGCATCACCTCCATCTCGGATGTCTGCCTGATTCGCATTGAAGGCAGTGGCATGATTGGTGTGGCCGGCATCGCCATGCGGCTGTTCGGCACGCTGGCGCAGGGAGGAATCAATATCATTCTCATCACCCAGGGATCTTCGGAACATTCGATTACTTTTGCTATCTCACCGGAAGTTGCCGGAGCTGCTCAGTCGCTTATCGAAGCAGAATTCCAGTTGGAAATAATGGCCGGAAGGTTGGAAAAGCCGGTCATAGAAGAACACCTTTCAATCATCGCTGTTGTCGGGGAGAGAATGCGTCATACTACCGGCATCGCCGGAAAAGTCTTCCAGGCGCTTGGCCAAAACGATATCAATATTGTCGCAATTGCCCAGGGGTCTTCCGAATTAAACATCTCTATGGTGACAGATCAGTCGGATGAGAAGCGTGCGTTGCAGGCGATTCATGACATGTTCTTCCAAAAACCAACCCGGCAGATCAACCTGTTTATTGCCGGATGCGGATTGATCGGCAGCACGCTGATCTCTCAGCTCAAAGCGCTAAGTGCGAATCCTGCTACGGGCCGGCAGATTGAACTGCGCGTCATCGGTATAGCAAACAGCCAACGGATGATTTTCGAGCCGACCGGCATAGATCTGGAATACTGGGAGGAACAGCTGAAGAACTCTCCAAAATCCTCCGACTTGAAGCAATTGCCAACACTTTTGCAAGAAAACGGATTGGCGAATATTGCCTTTGTCGATTGCACCGCCAGCGAAATAGTCTCGGCAGCATATCAGGAAATACTCACGAACAAAATTCATATTGTAACAGCAAATAAAAAGGCAGCTGCCGGGGATTATAACACTTACCAGACACTCAAGAAAACAGCACAAAACAAGCAGGTGTTTTTTCTCTACGAAACGAATGTCGGCGCGGGTCTGCCGGTGATTCGCACCATTCAGGATCTGGTGAAAAGCGGTGATCGAATTCATAAGATCGAGGCAGTTTTATCCGGCACCTTAAGCTATATTTTTAATCAGTTTACAGTCAACAGCGTTTTCAGTGAAATCGTTAAACAGGCACAGGAAAACGGCTACACGGAGCCAGACCCGCGGGAAGATTTGAACGGCAACGATGTCGCCAGAAAGCTCCTGATCCTCGCTCGGGAAGCCGGA
>JAUIFT010000288.1 GCA_030430345.1 Calditrichia bacterium
TTTTCGCTTCCCAAAGAAACAAATGCCTGCCATCTCACGCTATTTTATCCAACCGTTGATTGTTATTCTCAAAACAGGAATTCTTGATGATATCCTCAAAAAAGCAACTGCTTCTTTTCTTTTTCTTGCCCGGTTTTCTTTTGGCACAGACCGTTCGCAAACTACCCGCTCAATTTCACGAGGCGCTGATCTATGTTCATACCACAACCGAGGATGGCACGCCGCTCACTTTTTATACCGATACCGGCGGCGGTATTTTTGTCTATGATGAAACTGCAAAGCAGTTAGGGTTAACCCCGGAGGGGGATAAGTACAAATCGGTTATCCTCCCCCCATTTTCCGAAGAGAAGTGGATTCCCCATCCGGCCGGCAACGACGGGCGCTTATGGGTTATTCCCGATAACAAAAAACGTTTTCACTTATTCGAAGAGGCGGGCATGTTCGGCGCTTTTTGGTTTCAGGACCGCTGCTGGACGATCGATTATGGAGAATCAGCACTTTACTTTCTGGAAGATGTCAGCATTTCTCCGGAAATTGAGCATAGTGCCCGGCTGGGTTTCCAGGTCAATGAAGATGGGGTTCGCACCACCAATTTTCCCAGCATTGACCTCACCATCAACGGGGAAACTTATCCGATGCTTTTCGACACTGGTGCGATGACGATAATTAAAAAGGCCGCCCATCAAGCCTTAAACGACGGACGCCCCGCCTTTCGGGCAACCAGCTTTCTTGTCGCATCTCTTTTTGACAAGTGGCACGCTGAAAACCCTGACTGGCAATATATCGCCAATGCCGATTCGATCGTTGATGGCGAAGCAATGCTCGCCGTTCCGGAAGTGACGATCGCCGGCCATACCGTCGGACCAGTATGGTTTACCCGGCGGGCTGATAAAAATTTTCATGAATATATGTCGCAGTGGATGGATCGTAAGGTGGAGGGTGCAGTCGGTGGCTCCGCCTTTCGCTACTTCCAAATAACTCTTTCATACCCGGAAGCTTTGGCGGTATTTGAAAAATTAGCGGATTGATTAACGAACAAGGGTGTCCTCCCTGAAAATTTCATCAATCACTGGCTTTCTTCTTCCAAAGTGAATACATACAGTCTTCCCTGGGTTTCGCTGGCAATATATATCCGATCGCCGGCGGCATTGATTGTCACGCCCTCTGCTTTCGGAAAAGACAAGTCATATTCCTCTACAACACCAGCTGCTTCCCGCCATAGATATAATTTCCGATCCTGATCGCTGACAATCCAAAACCCTTGCTCGTTCTTATCATAAACAGCACCGGAGTAGTCTTCGGCGAAATCCAGCACCATTTGCCGGGAGACATTCAAGCTATCATTTAAAGCAAGAAACAGACCCGGATTTTTTTCATTTATGATAAAAAAATCACCGCTCGAATTGATAGCCACCCCTTCCAAACCACTATTCTCATCACTACCGGTGCTATAAACTTTACGCTGTATTTCAATCCCATTCAGGGTAATTTGCACTAAATTACGGGTGCGTTCTTCAACCACCCACAAAGTGCTATCCAGCGGGTTAAATACGATTCCCTCCATATCACTACCGTTATAGTTTAACATCTCCAATGTATTGCCCTGCAAATCTATTCTGTATATCCGTTGCGGGTTATTTCCAACAACCCAAAGCGCTTCCTCGCTGCTATCCAGCGTTAGTCCGGAAGGTTCTTCAAAATCGAGATTGTGAACACTGATCATTTTCAGTGTTTTCACCGGCGTGATATCAGCGGGATTACTACTGCTGCTGCAGCTGAAAAACAAGCAAAGCCCTGCTTGCAATATTATTATCATAATTCTTCGCATCTATTCGCTTCCATTTTCGAGGTTATAAAAAAACATATCACATAATGAATACTTATTTCTGATCTAGCACAGTCCGCTTTGACGAGGCCAAATAGCAACATTACAATTCAGCAACAGAATAATTACAAACTAACTGTATAGCAATTAAATGTCGTGATTTTTAGCGAAGGAGATTGGAAGAAATATTTGAGGAATAAACGGAAAAGGCCGAATTTTCCGCTGATTGATAAGGAGAGTAAAAATTTACATCGATCATTACTAAAAACGGCTTTCTGAAAAATTCCAAAAAGCCGTTTATTATTATCCGAAAACCGATGCATAAGTATCCGCATTGAATCCGACGATCAGCGTTCGTCCTTTTCGCAATGCCGGGGCACGAAGATTTCCGGTTGGGCCGAGCACTAAGCCCAGGACATCTTCCCGGGAAGGGTTATCCGTTTTCAAATTTAGATGATGCACTTTCCGCCCTTTCATAGAATATATTTCATCTATATCCGTGAGCATTGCGGTAACGTCAGCAGCGTTTAATTTCTTACTGGCACTTTGCTGCACTGCCGGTTCAATATCGTTCTGCGCAAGAAACTCCTGCGATTTTTTACAAGTGTTTCAGCCAGAGCGATGATAATACCAATCCAACTTCGCCATCTGTCTCTCCTTTTGTTCTTTTGTTTTATATTGAGTTAAAACCAAATTACCAATCGACTAAATAGATTGATAATCAAATCCTCTTTAATCTATGCTGCTGCGCAACCGCCAGCATCCCCAACCGGAATGCTGTTTTTTTCGTTTGTATTTACCGAAGCGGGGAGGCCGATAAAATATCCGCACGCCGCTGTCTGCAGTTTGTTCGAAAACCGAATTTACATCATTGCAATCAAAACACTCAATATCCATCCTTGCCTGCTGCTGAACGATAGTTGTTAAGCTATCGTACAGAACAGCGACGGCGTTTAAAAATTCCGCGGCTTTTCTTGTATCATAGAGCGAAATTGTTACCGCGGTCTGCGCCGTTTCCACCAGACGATCAAATGCGCGCGAGGCTAATTCCCCGGCTATTTGCTCATTATCCCGATGCCCAATTTTATCCAGGTCCCCTAAAATATGGCTATCAACATAAGAGAGGTGAAGGTTTTCCGGGGAAGCAATCAGGTAATCGCAAAAAGGCGCCAGCCTGGCAACACTCCCGGGCGTGCCGTTATTGCATGTCGAGAGCAGCGCGATATCAAATGTTCTTTGCCGGCCAGGGACAATTTCCTGAAAACGCTTCAGACCTTCCGCGAGATGATCTACGGTAAATGATAATTTCGGGTAGGATTTGTGATACCCCGCTCCGGAAAATTCCGGTATTTCATGGCCGTAATAGAGAAAAATATTTTTCAGAGAATCATCACCCGTTTTTCCCTGGCGCTGCGTGCGATAGGTTTCAAAAAACTGAGCCTCTTTCGCAAGGGGAGCGGGGAGCGCAGTTCGAGAGTAAGCTTCTTTGGCAATA
This sequence comes from Calditrichia bacterium, assembly GCA_030430345.1. The sequence continues at coordinate 3,321 of JAUIFT010000288.1, forward strand.
CGCTTGCCCCGCCGATAGTAATAAAAATCGCCATCTTTCAAGGGGATAAAAAACAGTAGCCGCCGCTTCGGCTTTTGATGATAAATAAAAACTTCTCCATTGGTAACTTTCTCCGCCACGGAGATCGCTTGCGCCACCATTCGTTCGTCCGCCTGGTGCGGCGTGCCGTCCGCATCATGATATAAATAGCTGCCATCACCATGAATAACATAAATCAGTGAATAGGCAATTTCCCCGCTTTCTTGTGTTGAAGAAAGCGGGGGAGCGTTACGCATTAAAACTGTTTGGCAGGAATTTAATACAATGAACAGGCCTGTATATAAAGCAATCAGCCAATACTTTTTTTTCATAGAGATATAATGCTAAGCCAGGAGAATTACGATGATAATAATCAGCAATAAGGATGTTAAACTAAGCGTAATGCTCTTTTCGGCTTGTTCCAAATCTTGCTGTACATATTCGGAGAAATTATTTAATTCGGCATCCGGCACCGGATCATACCCGTTACTGCCATTCAGCTCTGCCGAATAATCTTGAAACTTCTCCCGAAATGAGGCAATAAAGGTGGTTTCTTCCTGGGATAAGCCAGGCATCTCTTCGACGGTGTCCAGGGCTTTGAACATCTTATCGAACGATTTATTCAGTGCCGCCCGCTTATCATCCGGCGTTTCCGCCAGCTTAACTTCTTCGACGACATTGTTAACATATTCCTTGAACTTGTTCTCTACCTTGCTCAATTGATCATCCGCGGAAAGCATTTGAAAAAACATAATCATGAGCACCAGCACAATAGACTTTGGCATTTTTTGCATACTTCCATCTCCTTTAATTGGCCATCAAGTTTTGAACTTCTTTTCAGATAACAATTTTTTCTCACATTTACAAGTTTTTTCCCCATGAAATCTGGAAAGTGGATTTTTCGGTAAATGGCATGGCTTTCTTTATCGTTCACAGGGAAATATTGCAATCGACAAGTTTTTGCTGCCGCCCCCTCCTGATTTATACGCATAATGGGGCATTGATACTGTAAATTATTCTGTTTTATTAATTGAACATCGGCAGCTAATTGATCGAGGGAATATTTTTCCAAAGGAGATTAATATGAAATTCAAGTCATTGTTTGCAGGGCATTCAGCAGTAGCGATTTTAATGTTACCGCTCATATTTTCGCTGCCCATCACCACTGGCGTTTATGGGCAAACCGGCTTGGCCAACATCCAGTTCCGGAACGTCAGCAGCACTCACTTACCGGCCGGCGTTCTCGGGAATAACAGCATGGATGTGGAAATAGCCGATATCGATCTTGATGGAGACATCGACCTGGTCATCGCATCCGAATTTCGGCCCAATCTTATTCTGCTCAATGATGGCAGTGGCATTTTCAGCAATGGTACGCCCGGCCGGCTTCCCCAGCTATTTCATGACTCTGAAGATATCGCCATCGCCGATTTCGATCAGGCCAATGGCCCGGACATTCTCTTTGTTAGTGAGGATGACCAGACCAATGAACTTTACCTCAATGACAGCAGCGGCGTTTTTAGCGATGCCACCGCCCGGTTGGGCAGCAGCGGCACTTCCAATGCAGTACTGGCAGCTTATTTGAATGATGATGCTTATCCGGATATCATCATCGGCAATGCCGGGCAGAAT
>JAUIFT010000289.1 GCA_030430345.1 Calditrichia bacterium
GCACGCAATGCAGAAATAGCTCCCGGAATATCCAAACCAGTGTGCGGGGATGCATCTGTTGCGATAAGTGCACGGCCATTATCTTTTATACCATCGCGAATTTGATTAATCGCTTCTACCGAAGCTTCTGGACAATTCCCCCCGCCACTAGCTCTTAGTCCAGCAACTTGTGACTGGATCAGAGATAGATCATTTGTCGGTGGCCGAATGGTAACATTATCTTTGAAAGTTACAAGTTGAAACACTGTTCCGGAGGTTGGATCATAAGTTGCCAGATGAGCCAGTAGCGCATTTCGCACGCCGGCGATTTCTTCTCCCATGCTTCCGGTATCATCAATTATAAAGGCGACATCAGTACCTTTCTTAACCTCAAATTTGTTTTCATTACCAAAATGTCCCCAATTATCCGAATTATTTTTCGGAGCGACTCTCCAGTAATAGTCCCCTTCCATATTAAACGCCTGGACAATTGAATTACTGGTAATTTTTTCATCATATAGGTAGGATGAAAAATTGGGATCATCACTGACCTGGAAGCGATATTCTTTGGCACTAACATTTTCCCATTTAAAAGTAATATCACCTAAGTTCTCGGTGCCATTATTAGCTGGCATTTCTAAATTCGGAGGATTTATCCAATCGCCAGGGGAACCACCGGGCGTTATTTCGACAGTCCACTCCATATTGTCACTACGGATTTGATCATAATCCCACCAAACAATATTTGCTGCAGCTGTGCCACTATTCACGTAAACCCCTATCGGGTTACCACCGACAGCATTATTTTCATCATAGGCAAGAATGCTAACACAATGCCCGCCAATCAGTGGATATGGTCCACCAGAACTCGACCAGCTAAAATTAGTAACAACTAAAGCTAAAGGTCGATCAGCATCAATATGACCTTTTATTGTACTATATAGGGCTCCACCAATAATACAATCCTGATCATAAGCGAAGCTTAGTCCTAAACGGGAATCAGTATAGCTATTAAATTTCGAGGCAAAATTATTCGGCGGCCAATAACAACTTGCATTCACAAATCCATTAGCAAAGTTATAACCGACATCCACAGCGATTTCATATAACATCGTTTCCGGGCCAAAAGCTATATCCCGGTTGCCGAAGCCCGGAATATTAGCACTATAGTTTGTTCCTGAAAATATTTCGTAACCAGCATTTGTTCCAACTCCGGTATACCACCCAAATGGTGTAATATTCCAAAACCCCTTTTGGTCATAGTATCCCAATGCGGAGCCTGCGCACATTACGACGCATGAATTCCCTGCCGGAAGCACATTTCTCCACGCAGCCTGGCGAAAATTGGGAACATTCATAATAGTGTGAGAGGCTTCTTTACTATTCTGATAATCATTCTTTTCGATTTCCTCTAATGTTGTATTTAGCAGCTCCAACCATGTATTCTCTACTTTTTGCCTATACTCTCGATCGACGGCATTATAATTAAATCTGTAGGCAGTAAAATCACTTTCAGGAACATTTTGAGTAAGGTCCAATAAATTTAAATAATAAGCCTCATTTGCCTGCTCAACTTTGAAATAAGTTTCCAAAGGACCCAGATAATAAAATGGCGCAGAATATTCTGCATTATATCCTTCCGCTAAGAGGTAACTCTCAACATCGAATTTTTGCACATAACTTTCTGGAAGTCCTTCTCTATATTCAATTACCGGTTTATGGTTCATGGAGGCAGATATGTATATGGTAATAAACTCATTGGGCCTGGTTGATAAGAAAATATAATGTTCGAGTAATCTGCGGTATTTTAACAAATTTTGCTGTTGTTCACTCGGCTGAACGATGTATTTTGCCACATTATAAATGGAATCCGAATATGCAAGCACTTTACTCCTATAATAATAGATGGAGTCCAGTAGCGCAGATTTTTTTCCCAGCCATGTGTTCGTTTTGGTATAAATATAAACATCTGCAGATCGCTGATTATCTGTATCATAATAAAAAAGCCTTTCATAAAGCGTTTGTTTTCCAAAAGTGCTTCTACATTGAATTTCTGCAGCTTTATAAGTATGCTCTGGTGATATAATTTGTGGATCACTAACTTCTTCGGCAGCATTCAATGAGTATAAAAAGCAAAATATTAGTAAGTAAGCAAAAATCTTTCTAAACATAGCTTTCTCCCATTTCTTTTAATGATCATTATCAAAGAGTAAACAGAATTAGTTGCACGCCACCCGGTAAGCTATTCCTACCAACTGACATAAGTGCTTAGGATAAATCAGATATTAAATGTTAGAATCAACTCCGAAACGGTAAATATTAATACCGTTCTTTTGCTAGATTAGCCAAATATACCACCCCCTTACTTTTAAAAGGATAAAGTATGACCTTCAAAATAAAGAGTGGCATAAATAGCATTCGGCCATTACGAAATAACGGCAGGAGAGCTATTGTAAATTTTTGAAATGTATATTCTTAGAGTGGCTGGAACTAATATAGAAAATCTTTGCTGCTATATCAATAGATTCTTAAAATATTTAAAAGTACCTATATAAAATTCAAGATTTGTAAAAAAGTTCGAACTTCTTAAAAGGCTTTTCATATTGAGATTTTTGCCTGAGTCAATCTCCGATCTTCCCCTGTATCAGATAAACTCGTAACCCACTATTCGATATTGTAACCGGTTTCGCATGTTTTAATCGTGAATGCCCAAATAACTGCAGATCATTTACCAACAACGTAAAGCGCCAGCCGGAAAATTTTTCCCGAAATACGGTACCCATCTTGGTGTAGAGGTTACGCAGATCTTTGTTTTTGCTAACGCGAACCCCATATGGCAAATTGGAAACAATCCAGCCGGGCCCATTCTCCGGAGGTGAGATTGCCGAAAAACTTTGGTTGAGTAACGTAAGACTATCCAGCACAGCAGCACGCTCGGCGTTGGCCCGGCAGGAATCAATGGCGCCGGCGTCGCGGTCGGCAGCAACGATGACCGGTTGCCTATCAGACGGCCGCCCGGCAAACTTTTCCCGGAACAACTCCCATTGCTTCATATCGAACAGCGGCCACTTCAGAAAAGCAAACGACCGCTGGCTGCCCGGCATTATTCCCCTACTCAGTAAAGCTGCTTCAAGCGGAATCGTTCCGGAACCGCAAAAAGGATCGAGCAGCGGTGCTTCCCCATCCCAGTCACTGTTTAACAGCATCGCCGCGGCGATATTTTCCCGTAAAGGCGCTTTTGCCACCGCCTGGCGATAACCACGGCGGTAGAGTGCTTCCCCGGAAGCATCGATGCTTATGGTGCATTTATCCCGCTGTAAACGCACGACAAGCAGTTGCGCCGCGCTCCCGCTATCGTCTTTGACAACGGGCAGCTTATACCCGGTCGCTGAACGTATTGCCGCCAGCACCCGTTCTTCTACCGCCCCGGAATGATACAGCCGGGATTTTTTACATGTTACACGCAAGGCCAGTTGGCTATCGTGACGAAGAAACTGTTGCCAGGGTAAACGCTTCACTTTCCGTTTTAATTCCGGAAAACCGGTAGCAATAAAACTGCCCATCCGCACTAAAACCCGCGTGGCGCTGCGCAATGTATAATTTGCCTGAACGAGTGCGGATACCCCGCCGGAAAATTCGATGCCACCACTCCCCGGAATAATTGCGGTATTTTCATCCCCGGTAATTATTCCGACACTCTCCATCTCCCGAGCGGTAACATTTTCCAACCCGGGCGGACAAACGACATAAATTGACTCAATCATTTTCTTCATATTTTCTTTTCCTGGCGCTTGAAAAGTGGCGCTAATTTTTCAATTATTCAGCAATTCATTTAGACCGTAATGCTTCGTTCACATCATACCAATTTAAAGATAAAAGTGCTTTTCCCCAGATAAAATTTTTGTAAGTTAGCGCTTGTATGGAGAAGATACTGATAAGCGCATGCTTGTTGGGTGAAATTGTTCGTTATAACGCTAAAAAGATCGAGCTAATTCACCCGAAACTGGCAAAATGGTATGAAGAAGGCAGATTGGTGACCGTATGCCCGGAGGTTGAGGGCGGCTTGCCGGTACCTCGTCCTCCGGCGGAAATTGCGGGTGGCGATGGGGCATCAGTATTGGCGGATTACGCACAGGTCGTTACTAAAGAAGGAGAGGATCTGACCAAACCTTTTGTTAAAGGGGCCAGGGTTGCGCTGCGCACTGCCCGCCGGAACAGAATACGGATTGCCATCCTGAAAGAGAACAGCCCGTCCTGCGGGTGGCGTTTTATTTACGATGGCTCCTTCAGTGGTAAAAAACGCCAGGGCAGCGGGGTTAGTGCCACCCTGTTAGATAATAATCGCATCAAGGTATTTAATGAGTTTCAAATTGACGAAGCCGCAAAATACCTACGCAAACTGGAAAATGAGAAATAACGATGCGTTTTACTCGGGAAATTGTGATGCGTCGATATTGGGAATCACCCGCAAGGCATTTTTGTAATAGAGCTTCTTGAGCACATCATCCGGCAATCCTAATCCATACATTTTCCAGAATGCATGATAACGGCGGTAATAATCAAAGTAGTCGTCTTCGGTCTCCAACACCCGAAAATAGACGTGATATTCCAACGGCCGCCAGGAATCTTTCCCAAACATCACCCGATCCTGGTATTTAATGAACCACTTCCGCGCTGCCCGCGGCTGGCGTCCCAATTCTGCCAGCACCGCGCCAATCTCGCTATACATATTCGGCAGCTCATCCATCAGCTTACCGAGGCGGCCGAGATCGTTCCCCATCCAGCCGAGATGCGCATTGATGAAGTTCGTTCCCGGATGCTTCCGGAAAACATTATGCTGCTCCTGCATAATTTGCTCCCAGGAAGGTTCCGTGGCAGGATTTCGCTTGCGGCGAGGACGCAATTTTAGCTCTAGCCAACGTTCGTTTTCCTTGTCATGCGCCTGCCAGAAGGGTGCCGGATCAGCGGAATGAATCAGCACCGG
>JAUIFT010000290.1 GCA_030430345.1 Calditrichia bacterium
TGCTGAATCTATGAAAAAGATTAATAAGCAGATGTCCCAGGTAGATTCTTCCAGTACCGTCGCCATGTTGGAAAAAATGAAGGACAAGGTAACCGAAGAAGAAGCATTGGCGGAAGCGTATGGGGAAATGAGTGAGGCCGCAATAAGCACCGACGAAGAAATCGAACGCGCGCTCGCCGATAATACCGCCGTGGCCGCATCCGATTCCCTGGCCGCCCTGAAGGCAAAAATGGGTTTGAACGCCGGCAGTAGTGGTGATGCCGCGAAAAGTGAGTAACCTCCAGGTCGCAACAAAAAATAGTTAGTATCAGTGGCAGTAGCAGTTGGCAGTGGCAGTGTAAAAACCTGCTACTGCTACTGCTTACTGCCACTTTCTTTTTACGGTGTAACCGTCAGATAGACCGTATCCGCGACTGCGGAGCCAAACACCCCAATACCATCTCCCTCAATATGAAATACCGGCGCGTGAAAATTACCGTCGTCATCCTGCACATTGTTGTAGGTTCTTAAAAAATCCTGATAATTTGGATCGGCGGCGTAAACCACTATTTCATAACGGCCATAAAACCAGATATCAAACCAGAATATTTCCATATTGGTAATGCCCGGCGTTATCGGGGTATTCTGGATCCATTCCCATTCGTAACTAAAGTCGGTGAGGTCGTCTAGCACTTCTTCTTCGGTAAAATCTTCATAAGGATTATCGTAAACGAAACTGGCGACTTCAGCATCCAGCGCCGTGGTGGTTTGTAAATAGAAATCGGTGCCGGGCGCGCGCTGGAATGCCAGTTCGAAAAAGAGCAGATCATCATTGGCATTGCGCTGAAAATAGGCGAGCGTATCGTAATTGACGCCAACAATTTCCAGGCCAGCTTTCGGTGTCGTCGTGGTTGCGCTGGCCTGCAGCACTTCCCCTTCGATTCTCGCGGTTACATCCAAACGATAGGAGCGCTCGTAGCCGATCGTCAGGTCGCTTCCCGGATAGTAAAACCAGAGTTTATCCGAGTCGAATTGTAAAGTATAGATCTCACCATTGTCGAGATCGGTCAGGACGACATCGGCATTCGGTAGAAAAATGTTGGTGCGTTGCAGATTCTGATTTACCCGGAAGTTGCGGGTGATGTAAATCTTCTCCACCGCTTGATTCGGTACCAGAATCGCCTCGATGGCAATTTTCGCATCATACTGATTTTCATCAATGTTGACTGTACCTTCTCCGCAGGCGTTGAGCAGGACAGCAGAAAATAATATTAGCATTCCGTTCTTTATGTATGTTTTCAGGTTCATTGGTTTCTCCTTAGCACTGTGCACTTTCGATAAAACTTGGAATTTACTATCACTTGAATATTTCTCTTAAACTGCCCGCGAAAAACGCGAATTACGCGAAAAAAAGAACCAATATGTAACTTTTTTATTTCTTGAGTTGTTATCAAATACGCTTCCTTAATCATTCCTGTTTGTCCTTTTAGCGTGTTTCGCGGGCCATTATTTTTATAACCATACTTTCTGCTATCATTAAAATGTAAAGTTCACCCCGATGGTCGGGAGAACCGGGAACATGTTGATCGTTTCAATATCACTGATGCCGCCACTGTAATCATAATCGATGAACCAGACATTTTTGCGGTTGCCGATATTGTAAATCTGCAAATAGGGAGAAAGCGTCCAGCCATTGTATTGCCGTTTGTAGGAAATACTGAGATCCAACCGGGCATAGTGAGGCAGGCGGTAGTTGTTGATCGCTGCCGGATAATAGCTGACAAAGCGGTTGTTCGCATTTGGCGCCGAGCCGGTGATATACGCCGAGCCGGGCATGGTAATCGGTTGCCCGCTGGCATAAATCAGATTTACCCCGACGCGCCAGTTGCCCCGATGCTTCCGGAACGGTTTCCCCTGGGTGTGGTTAATGAGGTTCTTCACGTCGATATTACCAACTACATTAAGCGTGGAGCGGCGATCATGCCGCGGTAGAAAAACATCGCCGTCATTGATGGCCGGAAACTTGTATTCCGTGCGGGCATAGGAATAGCCGATCCAGCCGGTCATCGCCCCGACGTCCTTGCGAAGCATCATCTCGAAGCCGTAAGATTCACCATCACCCTGATTGAACAATCCCTTCGCAGAAGTAAAGACCGGGTCGCCATTATCATTAAAGCGGCCGGCTTCCAGCGTGGTGAGAAAATTAGGATCGAAGCGATAGATGTTTTCGTATTCTTTGTAATAAGTCTCTACTTCGAACTGGTAGTTCTCAGCGATCTCTTTCTGGAAACCGAGGATAAAATGACGGGCATTGGAGGGCGGCTGAAAACTATTGGTGTTTGCCCAGATATCGGTAACGAACGAGCGCGGAATCCGCTGTAAGTATTGATAATAAACGCCACTGGCCAGCTTAAGATTGGTGGTCTCATTCAGGCGATATTTAAGGGACAGGCGCGGCTCGGCATTCTGATAAGTAGTGTCAGAATTGAAGACATTGAAGCGCAATCCCGCTTCAATGTCCCAGCGACTGCCCGGGCGCCAGTTACCTTGCAGATAACCGACGTAATGGGTGCCATTTTCGTCGACATCAACCTCGCCGCCGGGAAAATCCTGTCGGAATATGACATGAAGATTTTTTTGCTCAAAGCCGAATTGCGCGAGGAATTCCTGGGAATAGTGATATTCCATATTTCCCTTGAAAGTGAGGTCCGAGATGAAATTACGCTCATTAACCGGAATCGTTTCTCCCAGATTGAGGTTGCCGGTAAAGCGGCTGCCGGTGATCCAGAAATTGGCAAACAGGCGCGGATTAAATACGCGGGTCCACTTCAGACTGCCGGTTTTGTTTCCCCAGTCGGTTTCCAGGGCCGCTTCTTCGCTGGCATCTTCGTTAAGGACGACCCGGAGAACATCCCGGCCGCCATAGCCGCTGAAAGTGAGTTTATTCTTTTTGTCAATCTCGTAAAACGCTTTCAGGTTGCCGTCATAGAAATAGTAATCGGGAATTTCGTCAATGGCGCCGGCAATGGTTTGATCGAAATAAGTGCGGCGAATCGAGCCGGAAATGGCCCCATTGTTCCCGATGGGCATTTGCAGGGTCGTTTTCGCGGAAAGCAGGCTGATCGCCGCGCTGCCCTGAAATTCCTCCCGGTTACCATCGAGGTTGATCACATCCAGCACGGAGGAGAGGCGCCCGCCATAGGCGGCGCTAAAACCACCCTTGGAGATATCTACATGTTTAATAGCATCGGTGTTAAAGGTGGAAAAAATCCCGAAAGCATGTTCCGGATTGTAGACATCGGTGCCGTCCAGCAGATAGAGGTTCTGATCTGGCGTGCCACCCCGCACGTAAAGGGCTGAGGAAAAATCCGACACCGGTAAAATCCCCGGTAAGCTGTGCAGGGAACGCAGCAAGTCCGACTCAGCGACTTGCGGAATCGCATTAATCTGCCGGGCATTCAACTGCACATTGGACACCGGTTTGCGATAGAGTTTTTCACTCACCCGAATCGAATCCGCAACGACTTGCACGACCTGCCCTTCCACCACCGCTTCGCTGAGGTAAAAGTCGAGAATTTTTTCTTCTTCCGCTTCAAGAGTGATTTGCCGGGAAGCAGTTCGATAACCAAGATATTCGAAGATGATGGTATAATTTCCCGGCGGCACCTTCGGGATAATGTAATACCCGCTGGTGTTCGTCGCAGCGCCGATCAGCAAATCAGCGATGTAGACGTTCACCCCAATCAGTGCTTCCTTGTTGGCACTATCATAAACGTAACCGCTGAGGGAGCCTTCATCTGCTGCCTGCGCGAATCCGCTGCCGCTGGTCATAATTATCAAGAGTAAACTAAACAGATACTTTTTCAACGTTTCTTCTCCTGTTCTAAAATAGTTCTACCCCCTCCAGGGTAACTGCTGTCTCATGTGGATAAATGAGTTTTACTTACATGCCATTAATGATGATGTTGCCATTGACTGTTTTCAGCTCAATTTCACCTTCGCCGTTGCCGAGAACGCCGGACTTGCTGCGCACCGTCGACTGAAGATCCTGGGGATCCAGGTTGTTCAGCGAAATAGTGCCATTGGTAACGTTCGCACTAAATTCCGCGGAAGTATTTTCGGGAATATAGAGGCGAATCTGCCCGTTAACGGTGTTCATATTACAACTGCCAAAAGCGGGGAGAATCATCCGGGTGTCGATATTACCATTGGTGACATCGGCATCAACACTGCCGCGAACGTCATTCAGAAACATGTTGCCATTGGTCATGTTGATATCGACAGTATTGGCGACACTCTCCAGGTTAAATTCACCGTTGGTTAACTCCGCATCGACATAGCCAGTGAGGTTTTTGATGGTCATCTCGCCATTGGTGAGATAAGCCTCAACATCCCAGCTTTTTGGAATCCGTACAAAATAGTGCACGATGAGGTTGCGGCCGTGGGTATCATTCGGCTGCAGCGTTTGCACGAAAACTTCCTCGGTGCGCTGGGTAACTTCTACGTCAAGACGATCGAGATAATTCTCGGCGTCTCTCCGGCTGTCCGATTCGGCAATCCGCTCACCCCAAATTTCTACGATGTTGCGATCGCTTCGGCCGATAACTTCGACCGTACCATTGATCGCATCCAGGGTGAAACGGGTTTGATCGTTCGGCGAGAGCTGAAAGGAAAAATCTTCCGAGGCCGAATAACGTAAATTATGCACATAATCGTCGTCGTGGGGTTCCACAACGCAGGATGTAAATAAGACGATGAGGATAACACCACAGTAAAAAAGTGCTCTTTTCCAGGTCAGTAATGAATACATGAGTTTTCTCCTTCTCTTTCTCCCGCAGCAGGGCTGACGGGAATTTTTTTGACAAAGCAATCCTGTTACCGGAGAGCGGCGCTTTCCGGCCGGATGTTGTTTGCTGCTTGTGTTTATTCTCTTGCTAACGCTTTCTGTTGTTTAGAAAG
>JAUIFT010000291.1 GCA_030430345.1 Calditrichia bacterium
GGCGAGTGCGGCGACGCGTTCCTGAAGCTCATTGATCGTTGGATCTTCTCCGAATACATCATCCCCGACAGCCGCATCCTGCATTCTTGCCCGCATACCGGCTGTTGGTTTGGTTAGGGTGTCACTGCGCAGGTCGACATTTCTCATGCCTCTCTCCTCATGGAAAAAAATTCGCTATACCGTCTTGATCGCGATGAAAATACGGCAGACTTTCCAGTAATGCAAGCACTTGTACACGCATGGTTCCAAAGCAGATAAATGAAAATGATTTCAGGGAGACGGAATAATTTAAATTAATGATTTGCTGATTTGTGAAATGAATCCTCTTCAAAAACAATTTTTGAAGCAAATTCGTAAGCATGATTTTACTGGGGATTATAATCTGAGGAATAGGTAAGCACTAGATTAATCCAAGAGGAATTTTTACATATGAATTTCGTTGCTTTTTTTGCATCACCAACTCTGGAGGCCGTTTCGCAAGATATTATAGCTTTTTTACTTTATGATCTGGCGAACGAAAACACCGCAAACCTGAATGAAAGTGCTGTGAATAAAGTCTTCTTTGAAAGCATTGATGAAGGCGCTAAAAATATTTTGAAGAGTACTCAAACCAAAAAAAGAATTTTGGACGCTCTGCAGAAGAATGATAATGCTGAAAATTTTGAGCAGTTTCTTGAAACAGGACAACCGTTAGATAGTGAATATTTTATCGCCAGATTCTCCGAGGTGATTAGCCGAAAGAATGCGAAAAAAATTGTACCACTATTTTTGGATAGTTTCCGGCGCCGCGTCGCCGATGATGAAGAGCTGTCCAGATCTATTTTTGCCGCCTATAAAGAACATTTACGCAAGGGGCAATGGGATTTAAATGATGATGCCCGTGACGAACTGTCCGGTTTTTTAACCAGTCAGAACGGCAAGCATGTTCCGGAAGAGGACGATGCTCCGCAAGGAGAAGACTCCTCACTGGAAGTTGTTTACTTTAAGAACAATCAGTCCGGACAACTGGTTTATTGGAATCAGCACGAATTTGTTCTGCCGGTCCGTGGATTACGAAAAATTGAATCGAGCTTAAAAGATTCTTCTTTCCTATGTATTACCGGTGCCGCAGGCTGTGGAAAGTCTGCGCTGATTTCTGCTTACATCAACAACCAGGTCGCTAACGAGGAAGTTGCCGTAAAAGATGTTTACTATTATCGCTTTATGGAAGTGGTTTCGGACTATGAAGCCTTTACCAGCAGCCTTACGGCGTTTCTGGAAAGCCAGGAGCTGGAAAATGCCGATGTTTATGATGAAGACCTCGCCGGTATGCTCGCTCACTCCCGGGGCATTTACGTGCTGGATGATTTTCATCATGTGTTGGACGACCGGCTTGGTGATCTGCTGCAGAAGTTCTGGCGGGCGATTTCCGATGCCGAGAATTTCACCGGCAAATTATTGATTATTTCCCGGGAAAAACCGCAAGACCTTCCACTCTCAAACATAACTCATTTTCATTATAAAGGCCTTTCCGTTGCCGAGAGCAATGCCCTGCTGCGAGATAAATGGGGACTAAACTTACCGAAGACGGTTTCCCGGGCACTGGCGAAAAAGATTCTTGGTAACCCTCTGTTTATGCTGTTTTTCCGCAACTGGTGGCAATTGGAAAAACATACGGATACGGAGCTGGAACGTTTTGTCGAATACATGCCGAAAGTACCGGAAAAGATGCTTAGTTATCTCTGCGAGCATTTATATGATTCCCTGGAACGCGCCGACAGCCGCCTGAATACAGTGTTGAAGGCTATTTCCTTATTCAGCATGGCGGAAGAAGAAAATTGTTTTGCGGAAAACTATGAGAAGATTGGCAGTAGTGATTTCCAATTGTTGTTGGAAAGATTGGTCGAGAATTATGAGTTGATCTCTTACGATAGCAATCTGCATCGTTATCATCTCCATGATAGCTTGCGAAGCTTTTATTATGATAAGCTGGAATCTGTGCAAATTCGAAGAATTTTGCACAACAATGCCGGGCAACTTTATCGCGAAAGATTTGAAAAACAGCATGACCTGGTTGATGCAGTTGAGGGTGCCCGTCACTTTCAGCGGGGAGAGCGGGAAGAAGAAGCTGTTCGCCTGTTGGAGCCGGTAATGGGGCAGGTTGAAAGCAATGATATATATGTGAACCAAATTCTGGAAATATTAAAAGATGTCAATTTTGATCTGATTGATAATGATCAGGGGAAAGTAAGCGTCTTATACAACCGGGGCAAATTTTACCTTTTTAGCGGCTTGCTAAAAGAAGCAGAAGAAGATTTTCTAACCTGTGAAAATCTTTCCCCACCGGAAGCACTGCAGGGGCCTATTCTTTATGGGTTGAGCCGTATTTCCCGAATGAATGGAAAAACCAATCAGAGCTTCCAATTATTGGAAGAAGCGCTGCAAAAATTTGAAGCTGTCAATGATACATTAGGTGTCGCAGATAGTTATTGTAATCTCGGAGAAATTCATCTTGGTAAGGGCGAGCTGGAACCGGCCCTGGAATTTCTGGAGCAAGCGGTAATTATCTACGAGCAAAAGGGAAAGCTGGATGGCGCTCTTAAAGTTTATAATCATATCGGCGATATTTTCAGCAGCTATGGCCGTTGGGATGCCGCATACGAGCAATATGAAAAAGCCCTGACGACCTGTGAAAAATTGAATAATCATCAAGGCACTTCGGAAGCACTGAAAGCGCTGGGTGGCATCCGGGAAGAAACGAATGCATTGAACGAGGCGATCGGTCTTTATTATAAAGAAATGCGTATCCGGGAAAAGAACAACGACTGGCTGGGCGCTGCTGGTGCTTATGAGCGAATTGGTAACATTTATCAGAAGCGGGATGAGTGGGACAATGCCATGGAATTTTACCAGGAAGCCCAGGATGTTTTTGAGCGGGCGGAAGATATTCCTGGTATGGCCTCGGTTTACAAAAATATCGGTATCAACTTTCACGGCCGGGAAGACTGGGAAACTGCCATGGGGTATTATCAAAAATCTCAGGAATTATATGAGAAAATTGAGAATACTGTCGAGGTGGGAGATGCTTTCAGTCGTATGGCCCTGGTTTATCGCGCCATGCAGGAATGGGAACGTTCTCTGGATATGTTCGATCGCTCGTTGGAGATAAAAGAGCGCCAGGGAGATACGCACGGTATTGCCCGGATTTATGAATTAATCGGCGACATTTATCTCGATCAGGAGCAGTATGAATATGCGATGGAAGTGTTTGAACGATCGATTTTAATGCGGGAAGAATTGAACGAGCCAGCAGGTATTGCGCAAATCTACTTTAAAATTGGCGACATTAAGCAGGCGCAAAAGAATATGGACGGCGCCATTGGTTATTATCAAAAGTCGCTGGATATTTTTGAGAAACTTAATGATGTTGCCGGTATGGCGAAGGCTTATCGCGCCCAGGGTAAAATACTCCGTGCCACCCGTAAGCTGCAACAATCGATGGTAATGTATAAAAATGCCTACGAGAAGTATTCCGAGGTAAATGATCCGGAAGGTATCGGGCATATTCTTTATCAGCTAGGGAATATTTATCATGATAGTGGCAATTGGGAGCAGGCATTAAAATGCTATAAAGAGTCATTATCTTTCTTTGAACAAATTGGCGATCTATTCCACTTTGCACAATCGTTGGGCAATATCAGCTCGATAGAATTTGAGCGAAAAGACCATACCATGGCGATTGGCAAACAGGTGGAGATATTACTTTATTTTCAGGAAACCGCGCAGAAAGAATTCGTTGAACGAGTGCTCTCAAATCTGGTTGCCTGCCATCAGGAACTGGGGCCGGACACTTTTCAGGCATTATTAACCAACTGTCTGGAGAAGATTTCCCGAATTGGCGTAAATTGGGGCGAGCATGCGATCATTCCTGCGGATAAAGCGAGCGGAATGATATCCGAAATCTTTTATAATGCCCAATAGCATTAAAAATTAGAAGCACTGTGGTAGTGTTGTAAAGTGGAAAACGCCCGTTCGCGGGCGTTTTCTGCATTTATGAAATTGGCGCTTCATAAATGCGATATTTTTTATGAACTTTCCCGCCTAATAGCTGCGCAGATTTATTCATCAAATCATTGTCTTCTAAAATCCAGGACATCTCTCCGGAGTGATATCCTATGGGAACGGCCCGCTCCAGTATTTCCTTGTAGAACAATGCACCGAGGCCGTGGGGCTGGTAAGCGCGTTTGATGCCGAGAATAATGATTCGCACCCGATTAATCTTTTTCTTCTGAGTCAGGAAAGTCAGAAAACCAAAGGGAAGTAATTTGCCGCTGGGAATTTTCTTGAAGACTTGGTTATAATCCGGTAAGGCCAAAAGGAAGCCAACCGCTTCGCCATCATATTCACCGATCAGGGCTACCCGCGGATCGATGATTTGTTTGAAATCGTTGGCGACATAATCAAACTCTTCCTTCTTCATCGGCACAAATCCCCAGTTTGGCTCCCAGGCGTCATTGTAGATCGTTCGCACTTTTTCCAGTTCGCTGCGAAACTCTTTCATATTCACCGGGCGAATTTTCATGGGGTGCTTCCTTTCAATCCGCTGACTCACCCGTTGTAGCTTCTGATTAAAGGTAAAAGAGTCTTTATCAACTAAATAGGCGAAAAGGTCTTTCGCTTTTTGATAACCGAGCTTATCCATCAATTCGATGTAATATTTCGGGGTATGCTGCATCATCATGAACGGGGGAGAGTCAAAGCCGTCGAGTAAAAAACCGACCTCGTCATTCGTGCTGGGATTCATCGGCCCCATCATTTTGTCATAGCCTTTTTCCTTTAACCAGCTTTTCGCGTTGTTTAATAGTGCTTCAAAAACATCGGCATCATTAACCGCTTCCAGAAATCCAAAAAATCCGGTGTTTTCATTATGGAACTCATTGTGTTCATGATT
>JAUIFT010000292.1 GCA_030430345.1 Calditrichia bacterium
CGATCTTGTCACCTTTAAAGTTTATGCCCGTAAAGGCAGTTGGGTGTTTTTTCTGATTATCGGATTGGCCGGTGGCCTCGGGATCTTTTTGTACGGTATGGAACTGATGAGCTCCGGAATGAAAAAGACCGCAGGCGATCGTATGCGCACAATTCTTAGTCGCCTGACAGACAACCGGCTGATCGCCCTGGCTGTCGGCGCCTTTGTAACCATGGTTATTCAAAGCAGCAGCGCGACGACGGTTATGCTCATCAGTTTCGTTCAGGCACAATTGATGAGCTTTACACAATCGCTGGGGATCATTCTTGGCGCCCATATCGGCACAACATTTACCGCACAGATTATCGCTTTCAAGTTAACCGACTATGCGTTATTAATGGTCGCAATCGGTATTGCGCTGATGTTTCTTAGCAAAAAAGAAAAAACCGCTACCGTCGGGGAGACTCTGCTTGGCTTTGGCTTACTGTTTTATGGCATGCATATTATGTCCGGCGCGATGTATCCGCTGCGTACCTATGACCCGTTTATCGAATTACTCATCAAATTGGAAAATCCTGTTTGGGGAATTTTGATCGGTACAATTTTCACGGCATTGATTCAAAGCAGCAGTGCTTTTACCGGCATTCTTATCGTACTGGCCATACAGGGGTTATTGACTTTGGAAGCAGGCATCCCACTGATATTTGGGGCAAATATCGGCACCTGTATTACCGCCGGTCTGGCCAGCCTGAATGCCAGCCGGGAGGCAAAACGGGTGGCACTCGCCCATACAGTATTTCAGATATTCGGGGTCATTTTATTTCTTTTGTGGATCCCTTCATTTGCGGAATTAATCCGCTGGCTATCACCGAAAGGCAGCGCAGATTTAAGCGGAGCAGCCCACCTGGCAGCGGTTGTTCCCCGGCAAATTGCGAATGCCCATACCTTTTTTAATATTGCTACAACGTTGATTGTTCTGCCTTTCCTGAAATTGGCTGCAGACATGATCGTTCGTATTCTACCGGAACAGCCGGTAGTGGAAATAGAACCATACCAGGCCAGATTTCTGGACCTCTCATTGCTATCGACGCCGGCGCTGGCACTCAGTATGGCCCGGGCAGAGGTTTTACGAATGGGCGATATGTCCCGCACAATGGTGAAGAAAATAATAGACCCATTTATGGAGCGGGACCGGGAAGCCCTCGATGAAATAGAGATTATCGAAGAAGAGGTAAATTATCTCGAAGGCAAGATTAACGATTACCTGACGCGAATCAGCCAGCAAAGCATTCCTGAGGATCAGGTCGGGGAAGTGTTCCAGATGATGTACACTGTTACCGAGTTTGAACAAATCGCCGATATTGTCGCCAAGCAGCTCTGGCCGCGGGCATTGGAATGGCTGGGCGGCAACCATCAGTTTTCCGAGCAGGGTAAGGCAGAGATCATAAGCTTTCATGTTAGCGCCTTGAAACAAATCAGCCGGGCAATAGATACCTTCCAGAACGCTGATTTGAAGAAGGCGAAACGGATGAAAGTAAAGTTTAAAAAATACCGTTCGATGGGCGACGATTACATGCGCACACATTATGAACGTCTTCGGGAAGCAGTGCCGGAAACCCAGGCATCAACAGAATACCATATCGACCTTCTTGAACAATTCCGCCGGATCAATGGGCATTCCACAAACATAGCCAGGATTCTCATTGAATGGTCAGGTGAAGTGAAGGACATAAATAGCAAGGATAGTAAAAAGTCTAATTAAAGATCTATAACATTGAGGTTATTATGAAAACATTATATCTGGTACGCCATTCCAATGCAGCACCACTAAAGGAAAAAACGGATGATTTTACCCGCAAACTGACAAAGAAAGGCAAACAAAACGCCAAAAAGATGGCCCAGCAGTTTGCCAAAGATGGCCCAGCGGTAGATTTGATTATTTCCAGTCCTGCGACCCGTGCACTGGAAACCGCTCAAATTTACGCAAAAGCACTTGGATATGATGACAGTGAAATTCTTCTCTATGAGCATATCTATGAGCAGGAGGGCGGTGCTGAGTCTTTGTTAAAACTTGTTCATTCTATCGATAACAGCCGGGGATCGGCAATGATTGTTGGACATGAGCCGCTTCTTTCCACTTTCGCGACCTTCCTGCGCCGGACATTTACGGAAGACCTTCCGGAAAACAGCGTTGTTCATTTTGATTTCAATAATCGCACCTGGGATAAAATATCCAAAGGACGCGGCATGGTTAAGTCTTTTGAATTTCCCAACAAGGAAGCAGTTCTCCGGCAACAGTTTATAGCAAGTCTGGAAGCAGGGATTGCAGATAGCATTCGGGAGCAGTTAACTGCGCATGATCCGGAAAGTGCCGACCGGATTGAAGAGAGCGTTCAGAAAGGTGCGCAGAAGCTGGTAAAAGCCTTCCTGAAAAAACCGGCAGAAAAGAAAAAGAAGAAAAAGCCTGCTAAGGGCAAAGGTAAAGGTAAAAGTAAAAAAGGTTAATCCCGGCAGGGTATTTGAGCGTTCATTGACATTATGCCTGCTTTAACTCTATTACGCGGAGTTCTGAAATGAGTCGACTGCTTATTTTTGCGATGTATTTGTTTTGTTTAAGTGCCTGTTCGCAATCAATGAAAGTGCCCCTGAAGACACATCCGGATACAGCGGATTGGCAGCCCCTGTTTGCCGATGATTTATCCAACACTGAGTTTCCCGAAGGCATTTGGACAATGACAGATGGGATCCTAACCGCCAGCGAAGACCAAAACATCTGGACAAACAGGGATTATGATAATTTTATCCTCGATCTGGAATTCAAAACGGAAGATGGCACCAACAGCGGCGTTATTGTTTACTGCAGCGATCCGGGAAACTGGATCCCCAATTCGGTCGAAATTCAAATCGCCGACGATTATGCCGAAAAATGGGCAAAAAGTCCGAAAACCTGGCAGTGTGGAGCGATCTTCGGCCATCTGCCGGCCAGCAAACAAGTGGTTAAGAAAGCAGGCGAATGGAATCGCTATACGATCACCTGCCAGGACAATATGATTTATGTGATCCTTAATGGCGAGGCCATAACAACCCTTGATATGAAACTGTGGACCAGCGCAGAAACCAATCCTGATGGCAGTGAAATACCATCCTGGCTGAGCAAGCCATTGGCGGAATTGCCGACAATGGGCCGCATTGGCTTTCAGGGAAAACATGCCGGCGCGCCCATTTATTTTCGTAACATCAAGATAAAAGAGCTGAAATGACCGATAACTCAAAATGGTTTAATGACGACAACTACTGGGATACGCTGGGGCCGGTATTTTTCAGCGCCGGCCGCCTGGAAAAAGCGGATACGGAAGTGGCGCAAATCATTGAGCTGCTCTCGATATCCGAGGGCGGCGCAGTGCTGGACCTTTGCTGTGGTGTTGGCCGCCATACGTTGGCTTTTGCCCGCCGGGGATTCCGGGTAACCGCTGTCGACCGCACGCCATCTTATTTACAGGAGGCCCAGCGCAAAGCACAGTCGGCAAACCTGGAGGTCGATTTTGTTCAGGCGGATATGCGCGACTTTTCCCAGCCGGAAAGTATGGATGCCGCTCTTAATCTCTTCACTTCCTTTGGCTATTTTGAAAACCCCGGTGATGATCGCAAAGTTATTGAAAACATTTACAGCACCCTCAAGCCCGGCGGGAAAGTCGTTCTGGAAATGATGGGTAAGGAAATTCTTGCCGGGAATTTCCGCGAGCGGGACTGGTCGGAGAATAATGGCGTTATGGTCCTGGAGGAACGCAGGGTTCGTGATGACTGGGGAAGTATCGAAAGCCGCTGGATAGTGATTAAAGATGGCAAGAGATATGAGCGCACAATTTCCCTCCGCCTTTACAGCGGCAAGGAGCTCTCTCAGCTCTTAACTGCCTGCGGATTTTCCGAAGTGAATGTCCATGGCAATTTCGCCGGCAGTAATTATGATCATGCCGCAGAACGACTGGTAGTGGTCGGGCGCAAGTAATGGATAATAACATTTGCCCGCTCTGCCGGGAAGATCAAAGCCGGGAATTTTTTCAGGATGATCAGCGGGATTTTTTTCGCTGCCCGATCTGTTCACTGGTTTTTGTTCCTCCACGTTTTCATCTCTCCCCCTCAGAAGAAAAATATCGCTATGATTTGCATGAGAATTCCCCGGATGACCCCAATTACCGGCGCTTTCTCAGTCGGCTTTTCACGCCCCTCTCCCAGTTGCTTTCTCCAGGCGATGCCGGTCTGGATTTCGGCGCCGGCCCCGGGCCAACCCTCTCGGTGATGTTCCAGGAAAACGGCTTTCCCATGCGCATCTATGACTATTTCTACGCCAATGACCCGGCAGTTTTTCAGCAGCAATATGATTTTATCACCGCCACAGAAGTGCTGGAACATTTACACCATCCGGATAAAGAATTGAAGCGACTCTGGGATTGCTTAAAACCGGGAGGTTATTTCGGCATTATGACCAAGCTGGTGCTAAATCAGGCGGCCTTTTCAACCTGGCATTATAAAAATGATCTTACCCATGTCAGTTTTTTCTCCCGGGCAACATTTAACTGGATAGCAGCGCAATGGCAGGCAACGGTTGAGATTCTCGGAAATGATGTGATCATTTTTCAAAAATGACTTTCTCTTTCAATGCTAAAGTTTTCCTTGCTCCTGTCGTTCATAAAATTTATATATATTGCATTGCAATTATTTTTTTCAGGGTGTTTAACCATGTTTGTGCTGAAAAATAAGTAAGTCGGTATCATGCGCACAGTGTCTCAAAAATACATCAACCTGTTTTTGTTGCTGACCTTTCTGCTGGCGACCAGTCAACCTATATTCTCCAGCTTAGCAATTTTTCAGGCGCAAAAAAAATCGGCATGTTGCTGTTCCAAAGAGAAAATGAACAGTAACAGCTGTTGTTGTGTGGC
>JAUIFT010000293.1 GCA_030430345.1 Calditrichia bacterium
CGATTCTTACCCAGAAAATGAGTCAGCTGCAACCCGCCATGCAATATGCGGATGATGTTAAGCTGGTTTCATTCTCCGTTGATCCGGAACGGGACACGCCCGAAGTGCTTTCCCAATATGCCGACAGCTATGGCGCCCAGCCGGATAAATGGTATTTCCTCACTGGTGACAAAAAAGAGATCTACAACTTTGCTATTAAAAGCCTTAAACTGAGCATCACCGAAGAAGACAACCAAATCATTCATAGCACAATGTTTGTATTGGTGGACAAAAACGGACACATCCGGGGCTACTACAATACTTCAAAAGCAGAATATATGAGCATGCTCTCCAGCGACGTCGAACGTCTGCGACAGGAAGGAAATGAGAGCGAATGATCGAATTTCACCAGTTGCCTACCGTCAATGCGCTGATCAATACCACCAGTTTTATTTTACTCCTCAGCGGCTATTATTTTATTAAGCAGAAAAATATTAAAGCGCATAAAATCTGCATGTTGGGGGCAGTGCTGATGTCTTTCCTGTTTATGTGGTCTTATATTACCTACCACTCCAACGTCGGCTCGGTGAAATTCATGAAAGAAGGCTGGATTCGCCCGGTCTATTTCACCATCCTGATTAGCCACACGATACTCGCCTCAACGATCATTCCACTGGCCGGCGTCACCGTCTATCGCGGCCTGAAGAACCAGGTAACCAAGCACGTGAAAATTGCCCGCTGGACCCTGCCGATCTGGCTTTACATCTCTTGTACTGGCGTCATTATTTATTTGATGCTTTATCATCTGTAATGCTTTCTTGCCCCGCCGCAGGCTGCGTCCTGGGCTAATTTGGGTCGCCCTTGACGGGCTTTTTCTCCTTCCCTGGATGTTCTATGACGGCCTTTAAATGCAATCGCATTCTCTTTAAGGAATGTACTCAAGGAAAAAGGCAAAGGACTGGAATATCAATAGCAACTGGCCATATTACCTACTGAGCATACGACCAGGCTATTAAAATTTGAATTTTATGATTCTTTATTTTCTATTCGGTAGGATAACGCTTTCGACGGACAATTATCAATTGCTTTAATAATCGCCTTAGTATCGGCAGCTTGTGCATTTACCCAGGGGCGCCGCCGCGGATCGAACACTTTCGGCAAACTACGGAAGCAATTGGCTGAATGGCTGCAGATATGTGGTTTCCAGACAATAGTTACTTCACCATTCGAATACTCTTTGACAACTTTTTTCTCTCCCATATTCAATTCCTTTTAAAATTTGAAGATTATTTGACAGGGTTAAACCGTCAACAATTATTTATGGTTGTAGAGCTTATCGAATTTTCTAAGTACCGGACAATTTTAAAAATTAGCCACTGATCAGCACGGATTTACACGGAATTAGAAAGATGCGTGATTATTTTTAGTGAAACCTTTTATAAATCTGTGGCTTCAATAAAAAATGTCCGGTACTGAATCGAATTTTTTACAGCAAAGTGATTAGTGCCGCATGCAGAATTGCTGGCAGAGCCGTTATAAAAACCGTGGATATTTTGACGGGTTTGCCTCGTGCATCATTTCATAAACAGTCTCGATAACATCTTCGGTGTTGGGCTTCGAACAATAATCGCCATCGGAACCATAGGCTGGGCGATGTGCTTTGCCCGGTAAGGTGCGCGGGTCGGAATCCAGGTGATAGTAGCCCTGCTGCTTTTCGAGCACTTCCTGCATCATGTAAGCAGTGCAGCCGCCCGGCACGTCTTCATCGACAAAGAGAATGCGGTTGGTCTTTTTCAGCGAATCGACGATCATGCCATTGATGTCAAAAGGCATTAAAGATTGCACATCAATGACTTCAACGTCGATCCCTAAATCTGCCAGCACCCCGGCAGCTTCCATCACAATTCGACAGGTAGCGCCGTAGGTTACCACCGTTACATCATTGCCATCACGCAGCACCTCCGGCACACCCAGAGGCATGGTAATATTCCCGATATTTTCCGGGAGCTGTTCGCGCAGACGATATCCATTGAGCACTTCGATAATCAATGCCGGATCATCGGATTTCAGCAAGGTATTGTAGAAGCCGGCAGCAATCGTCATATTTCTCGGCACCAGCACATACATGCCCCGCAAGAGATGGAGAATCCCTCCCATCTGCGAACCGGAGTGCCAGATGCCTTCCAGGCGATGGCCGCGGGTGCGGACGATGACCGGCGCTTTTTGCCCGGCCTTGGTCCGCCAGCGCAAGGACGCCAGATCATCGGACATAATTTGCAGCGCATACATCAGATAATCCAAATACTGTATTTCCGCGATAGGACGCAGGCCGCGCAGGGCCATACCAATGGCCTGCCCAATAATCGTGCATTCCCGAATGCCGGTATCGGAAATTCGCAAGTCGCCATATTTTGCCTGCAACCCCCGAAAACCCTGATTGACATCGCCAATTTTACCGACGTCTTCGCCAAATGCAATAATGCGCGGATCACGGGCAAACGCTTCATCAAAACAGGCATTCAGTACTTCAAACCCGGTTTTAAATGGAGATTGGTCAGTATAGACCGGCTTCACTTCCCGCACATTCAATGCGGACATTGTTGATTCGCTATAGAGGTGAGAGGCATAGCGATCCTCGTTTGCAGCCTGCGCTTCGGATTTCCAATCCAATAATTTTTGCCGGGCAGAATGCTGTGAATGCCTGCTGGCAATCAACGCTTTGCGAACGGCAACCATGATGTCCCGGCGCAACGGAATTTTTATACCGGACAACTGCGCCTCAATTTTATTCAATTCAGCGGCGATTTCCGGCTCACTAGCCAGCGCGCGCAGAATGCCACAAATATAATCCAAATCTTCCTTAATCGGCTGCTGAAATGCCTGCCAGGAACGATTGCGGATCATATCGACCTCCTGCCGGCATTCTTCTTCTATTTCGTCAAGTTCTTTTGCTGTGGTTAGATTGGCAGCAATCATCCATTCACGCATTTTCTTCAGACCATCAAAGTCCTTTTCCCACTGCAGCCGTTCTTTAGATTTGTAGCGCTCATGGCTACCGGATGTGGAATGGCCCTGGGGCTGAGTCACCTCGACAACATGCACAATTGCCGGCACATGATCCTTCCGTGCGGTGGCAGCGGCTTTCTGATAGGTATCGACCAGGGTCGGATAATCCCAACCTTTAACCGTATAAATATCGTATCCCTCTTTACTGCCCCGCTTACGCTGGAATCCTTTCAGTAATTCGGAGATATTCTCCTTAAGCATTTGATGCTCATTGCTTACGGAAATTCCGTATCCGTCATCCCAGATGGACATCACCATTGGCGCCTTTAGCACGCCCACCGCGTTAATTGCTTCCCAGAACATACCTTCCGCACAACTGGCATTGCCTATCATGCCAAAGGCTACTTCATTACCATAATTGGAAAAACGGGTCATTTCGTGCAATTCTTCCAGTTCCCGGTAAAGGCGGGAAGCATACGCCAATCCCACCAGGCGGGGCATTTGTGAGGCTGTGGGTGATACATCTGAAGAAGTGTTATAGCGGACAAGTTGATCCTTCCAATTGCCTTGCTCATCCAGCAAGCGAGTCCCCAAGTGGCTATTCATTTGCCGCCCGGCACTGGCCGGATCTGCTTCGACATCGGCATGGGCATAAAGCTGGGCAAAAAATTCATCGATTGTATGTTCGCCCAATGCCATCATTAAGGTTTGATCCCGATAATAACCGGATCGAAAATCCCCCTTCTGGAATGCATGCGCCAGGGCAATCTGCGGTATCTCTTTACCATCCCCAAAGATGCCAAACTTGGCTTTACCGCCCATTACTTCTTTCCGCCCGAACAAACTTGCCTGGCGGCTTTTATAAGCTATTTTATAATCATTGATTATTGAATCTGCGGATAAACTAAGCGTTTTAAGTTTTACCATATTTCCACCGACCTCAATCATAAGCTGCCTCATCGATATTCAACAATACACATTTCACATATTAAATTAATTAAGGAATCCCGATTGAGAATGACAACTGATTAAATCTTTTTTTTCTCTTGCGTTATGAAAAGTGCCAA
The DNA here is from genome assembly GCA_030430345.1 of Calditrichia bacterium. The sequence goes on from JAUIFT010000293.1 coordinate 4,053, forward strand.
AATAAAAGAAGGCTCCCTTTTAACAGGAGCCTTCCGAATTAAGTAAATGCTGTAAATAATGCTTTACGCTTTTTTTACTTTCATTTTGATTTTCATTTTCAACTTCATGAAACACCTTCTGTATATGAAATAAAACTTATTAAATTATTAAAGCTTCAAAAAAAGCTAGCGAAATTATGATTTTTTTGCAGTGATGCCAAACAATTTAGTTTTTTTTGCGGTTCGAGTATAAAAGTACCAAAATATACACACACCGATTATACATCCCACACCATCTGCAACGGCATCATAAACGTCTGCCATACGTCCGGGTACAAATGATTGATGAATCTCATCACTAATCCCATACAATGTGCCTAATACGAACGAGAGAGACAGATGGTTTCGTCGCCAAAAAAGATAGGTCTCCTGAAAGTATAACGCCCGGCAAATCAAAATGGCGAAAACCGCATATGCGAATGCGTGTTGCAGCTTGTCTCCATAATCAACACCCATATCCGGGGTCGGCAGTCTGGGGAATGAAGATAAAACAAATATTGCCACTGCCGCTGCAATCGCCGGTGCCTGATACCACCAAAAGTTGTATAGTTTATTCTCTTTCATTTCAAGTTCCTTTAACCAGATGTTTCCTGTTTCCGTTAGCGCTTAACAGCATAATCACTTTCTATCACTTCGGCATGCCTCAGATCATTGATTCATATATTATTTTGCCGGGAAATAAAATAGTTGATAATGATTATTTTGAGGAAGGTTTGCGTTTTTTCCGTGCAGATAGTGTATCTGCATGGGTAAGGCCGGATTTTCCGAATTTTTCCTGGAGCTTATCCATCACTTTTTCCAAAGTCATTTTGCGCTCAT
>JAUIFT010000294.1 GCA_030430345.1 Calditrichia bacterium
TAGCATCTTCGCCACAAGCACCTATTGCAGATTGGTTTATAGGAGATGACTTTCATCATAATGGCGCTTTTAATATTCCCCTCGCTTTTAATTTCTTCTCGGTGTTTGGGATAAAACGAGAAGGATTGGTTCAGGAATGGCCGCCGCGTTTTGATCATGGTACGCCAGATGGATACCGTTTTTTTCTGGAAATGGGACCGTTGCGGAATGCCAATAAAAAGTATCTGAAGAACGAAATCGCCTTTTGGGATGACATGATGGCGCATCCGGACTATGACGAATTCTGGCAGTCCCGAAACACCACTCAGTATTTTCAGAATATCAAGCCGGCGGTAATGGTTGTCGGCGGCTGGTTCGATTCGGAAAATTGCTATGGCGCCCTGCAAACATATCATGCGATTGAGTCGAAGAACCCCGACGCGGATAATTACCTGGTGATGGGCCCCTGGTTCCACGGCGGCTGGGTGCGCTCGGATGGAAGTCATTTAGGGGATATTGAGTTCGGGGGATTAACCGGCGAATATTATAAGGAAAACATCGAATTACCTTTCTTTAATTATTACCTGAAAGAGAAGGGCAGCAAATTATTCCCGGAAGCGCATGTGTTTGAAACCGGTGGCAACAAATGGCACACTTTTGACAGCTGGCCGCCAGCGGGAATGGGGGAGAAGCAGCTTTTTCTGCAGGCAGATAAAAAGCTTGGATTCAGTAAGCCGGAAACCAAGAGTATTATGGCATCAGATCGTTACATCAGTGATCCGGCTGCACCGGTCCCTTACACCGCGGAAGTAACGCTGAATATGCCGAAGCCTTTTGTGGTGGAAGATCAACGGTTTGCCAGTCAACGGCCGGACGTTCTTGTTTATGAAAGTGATACGCTGGCTGCCGATTTGACGATCGCCGGACCTATCGAAGTTGAACTTTATGGCATAACTAGCGGGACAGACTGTGATTTTATCGTAAAGCTGATCGACGTGCTGCCGGGAGATACGCCGGACAATACCCGTACCGGGGCGAAGATGGGGCATTATCAAATGCTGTTGCGGGGAGATGTAATGCGCAGTAAATACCGCCATAGTTATGAGCATCCCCGGCAGATGCCTCCCGGCTCGCCGGTTAAGATAGCATTTACGATGAATGATGTGCTGCATACCTTCAAAAAAGGACACCGCCTGATGGTGCAGATACAGAGCACCTGGTTTCCTTATGTGGACCTCAATCCGCAGAAATTCATTAATATCTATCAGGCAAAGGAGAAAGATTTTTCTGCAGCGGAACAAACCATTCTTCGTTCCGGAAAATATCCCACTCATATTCGCCTGAATATTCTCAAGTAAATTTATTGCTATTGCCTGCTGTCATTCATGTCTATTTATAAGGCAGCAGGCTGGAATTCGCTTCGGACATTATCCGGTGGTCATATCTTTCTTTCGTTAATTAGTTTTATAGTAAAACTAATTAGGCGATCGAGTAAGAAAATATCAGAAATCAGCAAAATTTTCATAGTTTTAAGCGTTGTTTTTTCAGAAAAAATAAATTTTCCTTGCAGATTTGGAATAAAATTCGGTTTTTTATAAAAACAATTAGTTGTTTTGAACAACAAATTGAAAATAATATTCATAGGAGCGATTTATGAGCAGTACGCATAAAAAGTTAAAAATGAGCAATGTTGAAAAAATAGCCCTTAAATCTTCCTCGTTTCGGGAAATCTATCCACCAAAAGAAAAAATCCCGACAATTGTTGTTGAAAATTTTCCAGCCCTGGGGAAACTGGCTGCCATGCGTTTTCTTGAGTGGGCTCAGAATAATCCCGGCGGTGTTGTCTCCCTGCCCACCGGAAAAACCCCGGAGCACTTTATTAAGTGGGTAACCGAACTGCTAAACAACTGGGATGGAGAAAACGCCCGGAGAATTCTTGAGGAGAGTGGGATAGACCCGGGAAAAAAACCGGATATCTCCAATCTGCATTTTGTGCAAATCGACGAATTTTATCCAATTAATCCCTGGCAGCAGAACAGCTTCTATTCCTATGTAAATGAATTTTATATCGACGATTTTGGTTTTGACCGGGATAAGGCTTTGTTGATCGATGCAACAAAGATTGGCTTGAAAAAAGGGGAGTCCCTGAAGGATATCTGGCCGGAACAATCCGTGGATCTTTCCCTGCGCTATCGTTCCGCTAAAACGATCCTGGAAGAAAAACAGCAGGCGATGCTTGCCGAAGTAGATCAGTGGTGCCAGCAATATGAAGAAAATATCCGGGCGCTGGGCGGCATTGGTTTCTTTCTCGGCGGTATTGGCCCGGATGGGCATATCGGGTTTAATGTGCGCGGCTCCGATCATTACTCGACCACCCGGCTGACCGAAACCAACTATGAAACACAGGCCGCCGCCGCAACAGATCTGGGAGGCATCGAAATATCCAAGAATCGCCTGGTCATTACCATCGGGCTGGGAACAATTACTTATAATCCGAAGTGTGCCGCAATCATTATCGCGGCCGGGGAAGCGAAAGCAGGGATCGTTTCCACGGCCGTTCAGGAATCGCCGAATATCATGTATCCTGGTACCGCACTGCATCAATTAAAAAATGCCCGGTTTTACATCACCCGTGGGGCAACAAAACTGATGGAACAGCGGCAGTTGCAAATTGTGGAGGATTGTCCGGAAATCAGCGATCCGATGGTTGAAAAAGTATTGATAGACCTCTCCTTCAGACAAAAAAAACGTCTGATAGACCTCAATAAGAAAGACGTCGAAACAGATCCGTTGGCAAAGAATGTTTTGAAAAAACGCTCGGAGAGTTTGGAAATACTTGCCAAAGGGGTGCGGGACCGATTGATCGAGCGAATTGAAAAAGGCAGTAAAGCACTGAGCAAAACCCGCTTCCTGCACACCGAACCGCATCACGACGATATTATGCTTGGTTATCTGCCCTATGTCGTAAGAAACAGCCGCGATGCCAGCAACCAGCATCACTTCCTCTGCTTAACCGGTGGATTTACCTCGGTTTCCAATGCCTTCATGCTAAAACAATTGAAGAAGCTGGAAACATTTATCGCCTCTCCGGAATGCCAGGAATTGCTTGATGAAGATTATTTTGAGCCGACCAACAAGGAAAGCCGCGACCGCGATGTCTGGAAATACCTGGACGGCATCGCCGGAAAAAGCATTGATACCCAGGAAGAAGGGGAGGCCCGCCGTCTGCTCCGGAACCTAATGGAAGTGTACGAAGAGAATGACCTGGAGCAGATAAAAAATCGTATGAAGGAATTAGAGCACTATTTCCTCACGGAATATCCCGGTAAAAAAGACCTTTCCCACATTCAGGCATTAAAGAGTATGTGCCGGGAGTGGGAAGCGGAATGTATCTGGGGATACCTGGGGTGGATGGGCAAAAACATTGACCACCTGCGACTGGGATTTTATACCGGAGATATTTTCACTGAAGAACCGACGATCGAACGGGATGCCATGCCGATCGTGCGCAAGCTACGGGAAATTAAACCGCATGTTGTCTCCGTCGCCTACGATCCGGAAGCCAGCGGCCCGGATACGCACTACAAGGTTTTACAATCGATCTCGGAAGCTTTAAAAAGATATGTTAAGGAAAGCAAACGGAAGAACATCAAGGTTTGGGGATATCGCAACGTCTGGTATCGCTTCCATCCCAGCGAGGCGAACATCTATGTGCCGGTATCAATCAATATGTTCGCGATTATGCAGGATGCTTTTGTCAACACATTTATCTCGCAAAAAGACGCCTCTTTTCCCAGCTACGAGCATGATGGTCCTTTCTCGGAGCTGGCGCAGAAAATTCAGGTGGAGCAATACCGGAAGTTAAAAGTTTGCCTGGGGAAACAGTGGTTCCACGAAAACCCCAGCCCACTGATTCGTGCAACGCGCGGGTTTGTCTTCCTGAATGAAATGAGTCTGGATGAATTCTACAAGTCCAGCCGGGAATTAAAACAGCAAATCGAGAATCGCTAGAAATGTTTCAGCGCTTCCCGAACGCTTAGTGGAGAGAGCGGTGTTTCGCTGACAAAGGCCTGCACCGTCTCGGGATGGGTTTTTGCATATTCCCGTAGTGCCCAGCCGATTGCTTTCCGGATGAAAAAATCAGTTTCATCGGCGCGGCGGCGAATATGCGAAAACAAGAGCGCCGCATCGGTTTTCTCTTTGTAGCGCCGCTGAAAAATGATAGCCGTGCGTTGCAACCACATGTTCTCAGATTCAATCCACGCCGTTGAGCGCGCGTGCATCAATTCCGGAAAACGTTTAAAGAAAGCACCGGCAAGCTCGGTCGAAATTGCATCGACGGAATCCCACCAGGAATGAGTGGTAATCATGTATTCAAAAAGCGGTAAAATATCCGCATCCCATTCTTTCCGGTATTTGGCGAGAAAGTCGATCGCAAAGTAATGAATTTCCCGCTGCGGCATTGCCCATAGTTCCCGAATAACCTCGGGAATCTCTTCTATTGAGGGACGCTGCTCCCTCTGCAGAAACTGCCGGGTTAATGAGCGCCGCAAGGGACTTTTGATGCCGAAGAATTCAAAATGATTTTTCATGTATTTCTTCATCGGCAGGGCGGTGTCCCCGTCGGCATTCTCCGCGAAAAGCGCCTGAAGCTGCAGGGGATAGGGATGGGGCATAATTTTCCTCGGTAATGTTATCGCTCATTATAATAAAAAGCACCGGGAAAATCATCCGCAACTTTTTTCTCCTTCCCGCTCCAGCGATCGATATCGATTTGATAAACCGTCGTTTTCCGAAGCTCTTCGCTGACGGTGGGCCGATAATCCCTGTCTGGCTGAAGATGACTAAAATATTTTTTAAGCAGGAGATCCATCGCATATTTCGCTTCAGCATCATCTTCGACAATTTTGGCCGTGCCGAAAATAACA
>JAUIFT010000295.1 GCA_030430345.1 Calditrichia bacterium
ACAATCGATAAACAGTGGGATGAACGGCTGAGCTTCAACCTTACGCTTGTCTGAAGCACATTTGAGTGCTTGCTGGAAATTCGCTTCATCAGGTGTAGCGGCAAGCTCTTCGAGGAGCTTTTCCATCTCCATGCTGTAAATCTGCCAACTGTTTTTCTTGAAGAATGAAAATGCCAGCGTGCGGCCATTGAGGGACCAGCTAATCGCCGGAGTAGTAGCGGTAATACCGGAAACACCATTCTTAAAGTTTGTTACCAGGCTGATGTTGCCGCTGGCAATATCCATCAGGTAAATATTCGGAATACCGCGATGCTCGGAAACAAAAGCTAATTGCTGCATATCCGGCGACCATTGCGGGCTGTGGACATTTCCAGAAAGTGTGGGAAGCAATTTTATCTGGTTGCTTCCCAGATCGTAAATCGCCAGGTCATAATCTCCGAAAAGCAGACGATCCTCATCGGTGCCCTCGCCCTTATCGGTCGCGTAGACGATGCTGCTGCCATCCGGCGACCACTGCGGATGATAGACGGTGAAGCGATCGTTGGTAAGCTGCGTCAGTTCTTCAGTTTGCAGATCAAGAATGTAAAGATCAGACACGCCGCCGGTCATGCCGGCAAAGGCAATCCGCTTGCCATCGGGAGAAAAACTCGGAGAGAGCAAGCCGTTCAATTCTTCGAAAGCAAATTGATTCAACTGCTCGCGGGTATGCGGATTCATAATGTAAATGGCGTCGTCTTTCCCGGATTTGGAAACGAAGGCGATGCGATTACCATCGTGGGACCAGCCGATGGAGGTTTCGAAAAATCCCAACGCTTCGAATTGTTTACTGGTGCCACCGCTGACCAATTCCTTATTGCTGATATTGCCATCTTCATCCTTGCTGAGCATGTAGACGCCTTCGTTGAGGTCCTGATTGTTGACGTAGGCAATATGACGGCCATCCGGGCTCACGGCCGGGGTAATGTTCATCCGGTGATAGAAACTCTTCTGTGACGTGAGCAGTTCTGCGAGATCATCGGGAGAAGTAAGGGTACTGTCATTCGGGAGTACTACCGTCCTGGCGTACTTGTGCCAGGCTTCCGTCAGCTCTTTTGCGGTCTTCCCGAGATTTTTCTTCAGAGCCATTTCTACATTACCAGTGCGCGCTGCTTCTTTAAAGACGACCCCAACCATCGGCTTGCCATAGTTTTCGCCGATATAATGCCAGAGCGACTCACCAAGGCGATAAACGCGGATATCGAAAGTACTGTTCAGCTTATCAACGGTCAGCAGATGATCGTGCTCGAAACCGTCACGCACCCACATCCGGGTTGTATTGGTGAGTCCGATGGACAGATATTCGGCCATCCCTTCCACAAACCACAGGGGCGGATTGAAGCGCTTGTTGGATTCCTTACCGAACATGATATCATACTGAAAAGCATGCACCAGTTCGTGTACCAATACATGGTTGAATTCCCGGTAAGAGCCGGTCATGGGAAGAACGACGCGCTTTTTCAGGCTTTCGGTGACACCGCGCGTACCGTTGCCAAGAAAACCTTGCACGGTATTGGTTTGTTGAAAGTCGTTGATTGAGGCATAGAGAATGAGCGGAATTCGCTCTTTTATCTCATGATTGAGAGTTTTGCTGAGATACTCGTAGCCGCGTTCGGCCATGCGGGCGGCATCGTGTGCCGACTCTTTCATTTCCGCGTAATAATGCACGTCGAAGTGCTCCGTCCGGAATACGGCCCAGTCAAACTTTTTATATTGAACTTTATTTTGACCAAACTGAAATCCCGCCTGGGAAAAAACAGGGGAGGTGCACAGAAGTGCGAATAATGCAAATGCTACCATCTTCGGTAGATGTTGGAACCTTACCATAATAATACCTCCTTAGCTAGATTTAGGCAAAGTCTGTTCTTCAGTAGCTATCGGCTATATTCGCACTCCTATGTTGTTTGCGGTTAAAATAGATGCCGTTTATCGAGAAAATATTCGGCATTTGATAGTTAGACGTCATGTCTTTTTAATTCATTTACCTGAAGTGATATTTTTTTTGCATTTTTTTCAGATGATACTCTTTCAACGATTTAGACCATTTCTTCAGGGTTTCCTTGCAACATACTTACCCGGCAGTTTCTTCTGATGCAGGGATATGCTGCATGCTGTTTCCATGATAAGCGGGGAAAAGACAAAATGTGCCGCGCATCTCTAACGATTTATTAACAAAAGTTTTCCGATGGTTCACAAAATGTTAAAGATCGGGCACTGGCAATGAGAAGGGCAGGTGAGCCTGGTGAATGTGATTCACCCTTTGAGAAGTACATCCTGAGCTTGACGAAGAGGGGTATAAAATTAGATGTGTTAAGACAAGTAAAAATAGCTATGCTGTCATTGCGGGCATCTTTTTGCCGAAGCAATCTCAAGTGTTGTATCTAGAAATAGATCGTTTCGTCTTTCTACTCCTCGCGATGACAGTTTTTAGAATTAATTCTCGAATGCCACTACAAAATGAAATAAGGGAGGCCCCTCAACTCATCCGAAAGAACAACCAGAGCACCATTGCGCTAAAACCGAGCAGGGTACTTTTTTCTGAAACCAGCGCAGTTTTGTAATTCGGCGAGATTTGCTCCCGGGCGGAAAATGGGGCTAAAGCGGGAAGAAATGAAGGTACAGATGCTTTGTATCTTTCGAATTTTTTACCGAATATTTCCATTAAGGCGGCAGACTCTACCTGAATAATACAGTAGTACTGAAATCCAAAGTAGCACCAGACAACCAGCAAAAACCAGGGCATCCAGATGTTGGCGATGATCGTCACCCCGCTATACATGATCATATTGGCGAGGTAAATCGGATTACGGACATAAGCATAGGGACCACTGGTTATCAGGATATCCGCGGCAACATTCCGGCAGCGGCTTTCCTTGCCAATGTAGGCGACAGACCAGATACGAAAAAATTCGCCGAGAAGCATGATTGCCAAACCCCAGCAAAAGGTGGTGAGTGTCGGTGTAGAGAAAAAGAGGAATATTAAAACGATGGGATAAGGGGTGAAACCGCGGTAACGAAAATAAAACTTACCGAATCTGCCAATGCTGTTGGACCACTTTTGTATGTTCATCAATGTTCTTCATGATAAGCTGTGCGACCCGTAAAGCTCTGCGGCCATCACGACCAGAAACCGGAGGGGCTGTACCGGTTAAAATCGACTGACAGAATAGCGTCAACTCATGACGCAACGGGTTGATATCCGCTTTTTGCAAACGGGTATAGCGAATTTCCTTTTTCTCCAACCCGGATTCGATCTCACCCAATGAAAAAGCAAGATCGGAATTGGCCAGTTCTTTACCGTCGGAATCAATATAATAGATTTCCGATTTACCATCCAGAAAATCTATAGAAATGTAGGCATGAGGTTGAAAAATTCGCATTTTGCGCATCTTCTTTGCGGAAATACGGCTGGCGGTGACGTTCGCCACCGAACCATTCTCGAAAAGCAAGCGGCAGTTGGCAATGTCTTCCGTGCCGGAAATTATTGACATCCCGCTGGCATGCACTTCCTTCACCGGACTTTTAATGAAGCTGAGGATCAGGTCGATATCATGGATCATCAAATCAAAAACAACAGCGACATCGGTGCCGCGTGGATTGAAATTCGCCATGCGATGTGCTTCGATAAACAGTGGGTTGATATTGAAGGGCTCCAGCGCCATAATCGCCGGGTTGAATCGTTCAATGTGGCCAATTTGGATCTGCAGATGCTTCTCATCGCTGAGCCGGATTAACTCATCCGCTTCCGCAATTGTTTCCGTCATCGGTTTTTCGATGAAGGTATGTCGTCCGGCTTGCAATGCCTGCCGGGCGAAATCGAAATGAGTAGTTGTTGGGGTGACAATACTGACGGCGTCCACATCATCGAGCAGCTTTTGAAAACTGGTATAGACCGGGACGCCAAACTCATCCGCGACGGTTTGGGCACGATCGGCATCTATGTCGAAGATACCGATAAGCTCGGCTGCCGCTACTTCCCGCAATTGCATGGTGTGCAGGCGTCCAAGATGGCCGACACCAACAACACCAATTTTTACCACTTGTTCCGCCATTTACAACGCACTTTCTTCCGAATTTGTCAGTTCATATTCCTTCCGGCCATCCATTGCCCGAAATGTGTAGGTCATTCGTTTATCTTCCAGAATATATGTCCAGCGCATATAAGGGGTGACCGGTGCGAGACTTTTATCTTCTACTTTATCCGGGGGGCCCATGGAAATGTAAATCATCCCTGGGTCGGTTTTCCAACCCAGGGTGCGCCGGTTGGAATATTTGATAATCGCTGAGTCTACCCGGGTATAAAACTCTTTTTTCAGTTCGTTATATGGGGTGCCATTAGTAGGGTCGCGCTCTTCCCAGAAAGCCCGCAGTTTACGGCGCTTTTCCTCGTTATTCCCTTTGATTAACTCTTTATAATCTTTCGAATCAATGATATGCTGCAAGGGTTGTACGGCCAATTGGTAATCCCACAAGCTAACCGGTTTATCGAACCAGACAATCTGGAAGGGGAGAATTTTACGCAGGGAGTCATCGGCAAACTTATATACTGTCTTCAAGCGATGCGCCCCCTCCTTTAACTTGCTGGCAGGGATATCAATCTGCAGGTATTCTTTCGATTGTTGATTAGTAAGCACGGTATCGACGCGATGGATAATATTGCCCTCTTCCGCATCGAGCAGTTCTACATAAGCCGGCACGGCCAGGCTGCTGTCTTTCCGATGGATCTGTAGAAAAAAACTGAGGTTCCGGTTGAAATCCCAATGGATCTGGATTGGGGATGGCAGTCCTTTCACTGCCGGCAGGAGCGAATGGGATTTATCGTTGGTGTCCACAAACAACGGAGGGCTGCTATACAGTGGGCCG
>JAUIFT010000296.1 GCA_030430345.1 Calditrichia bacterium
AGCATATTATAAATCGGCTTGAAAGCAATTTTTACGTCGGCAAAATCGATAAACCAGCCGGTATGCTGATCCGGCGTACCGCTAAGGTATAAGCGCAACCGGAAGGAATGGCCATGCAATCGGCCGCATTTATGCCCTTCCGGAACATTGGGCAGCATATGCGCTGCTTCGAAAGTAAATTCTTTAAAAATTTCCATTGTTTTGTTCATCCTAGGGAATGTTCAAAATTTTGTGGGTTTGTAAACTGAGCCGCCATTGGGGATTTTCCAGGCAATAAGTCATCGCCAGTCGGGTATTTTTTTCGATATCCGGGCCGTCCATCGGCTGCAGCAGGAAATGTTTGAAATCAAGCGCGGCAAATCTTTCCGGCATGGCATTCGCTTGTGGGAAAACCAGTTTCAACTCATCCCCTTGATGAAGGATAAATTCCGAACCGGCCTTCGGGCTGACACACACCCAATCGATATTCTCCGGGGGTAAAATCGTGCCATTGGTTTCCACGGCGATTTCAATATTCAGGGAATGGCAGGCATCGACCAGCGCTGCATCTAATTGTAGCAGCGGTTCTCCACCGGTGAAAACAACGAAGGGATGTCGGTTAAAATTACCAGCCGGCCATTTAGCAAGAATCGCATTTGCCAAAAATTCGGCATCCGGAAATTTTCCGCCGCCGGGGCCATCTGTACCGACAAAATCGGTATCACAAAACTGGCAAATGGCTTTGGCCCGATCGGCTTCCCGCCCGCTCCAGAGATTACATCCGGCAAAGCGGCAGAATACCGCCGGGCGGCCAGCCTGTGCCCCTTCCCCCTGCAATGTATAATAAATTTCTTTTACACTATAGCTCATAACAGACAACTTTGAAATATACGGCTAGAGATACTCTATCGGATCGGGCACGCCAGCCTGCAGAAATCCCCGAATCCTTAAGATACAAGCGTCGCACTTTCCGCATCCCCGGCCATCTTCCGCCGGATCATAACAGGTATTGGTCAGGCTATAATCGACGCCTTGTGATAATCCGCTATTAATAATTTCACCTTTGGTCATTTGGATCAACGGCGTATGTATGGTGATTCGACTACTGCCTTCCACACCGGCACGGGTGGCTAAATTGGCCATGCGCTCATAAGCCGCAATATACTCTGGACGGCAATCCGGATAACCGCTATAATCGATGGCATTTACGCCAAGGAATATATCCTGCGCGCCAAGCACTTCCGCCCAGGCGAGTGCAAAAGAGAGAAAAATGGTGTTCCGCGCCGGCACGTAGGTAATCGGAATGCCACTGCCCATTTCCGCGTCACTCCGTCCCTTTGGCACCTCGATGTCTGCGGTTAGCGCCGAGCCACCGAATGTGCGTAAGTCGATATCAACGATCACGTGTTCCGTCACACCTTGCGCTTTCGCCACCTTCCGGGCGCAATCCAGCTCAAACTCATGGCGCTGCCCATAGCGGAAAGTTAAGGCATAGGTTTCAAAACGGCGATTGTTTGCAATCGCCAGCACAGTTGTCGAATCCAATCCGCCGCTGAGCAGAACAACTGCTTTCGGTTTCGGCGTGTCCATTACATTCCTCCGATTTTAACAATCAAATGCGGCGAAATATCGAATCTTCGGTGCAGCAATGTCAAGGGTTTTATTTTACGGTCGCTCCCCGGCTTTCCCGGGAATACGCTTGGGATTCTGCCAACATTCCAGTATATTTTCCGGCGATATTAAGCGAAGGGATAATTAGATTACGGTAAAAATTAAGTCATCTAATCTCCCTGCATTATTTGCCCATTTGTAGATTTGCAATTGGGCAAACAATGCCTGTTTTCGCAGTGTTATGAACCTTTTTAATCTACCCTATTTTCAAAATTTTATCTCTCTGCATAACAGAAAGGCATCCGATTGAAAGCGCTTTTTTTTGATCTCGACGGCACCCTGACGGATTCCCGCCCGGGTATCTTTCGCTGCATACAATATGCGCTGGAAAAGCTCCAGGTCCCCTCTCCCCCGGAAAGTGATTTACAAACTTGCCTCGGGCCGCCCTTGCAGGAGAGTTTTGCCCGGTTGTTAAATACAGCTGACAGCGAAAAAATAGATGAAGCGGTACAACTTTACCGGGATCGATTTGAAGTTAAGGGGATTTTCGAAAACGCGGTTTATCCGGGAATCGAACCTGCATTAACATCACTGTCAAAACGCTATCAATTATTTGTAACGACATCCAAGCCGGAAAAGTATGCCGTGCAAATTATCGCTCACTTCTCGCTGGATAGATTCTTTCAAAAAGTTTATGGCAGTTTTCCCGATGGCCGTCTGGCCCAGAAAGCAGATCTGATTAAGCACGTATTAACCAGCGAGAACCTGCCGGCAGCAGAAGTAATCATGATTGGCGATCGCCACCATGACGTTAACGGCGCCCGGGCAAACGGAGTAGTATCTGTCGGTGCCGCTTATGGGTATGGCAGCGTTGAAGAGTTAAGCGCGGCAGGCGCTAATAAAATTTCTCACTCTCCCCGCCAACTTGTAAACATCATAAATCAATTCACCGAGGAATAAGTTCATGCTAGTAACATTTCTGATCAGTTTTCTTCTCCCGCTATTCTTTATCGGCACTTTATGGAAGGCCAAGGATAAAAACCTCACCGATTGGCTGCTCAAACTGCTTCTGGTAACGGCTTTACTGCTTTTTGTTTACCTGATTGGCCGTTGGGATTTCCTCAGTTATTATTTCCGTTACATCTTTGCCATCTTGTTTTTACTGGCAACTTATTTCTCCTTCCGGAACATACCAGACCGGCAATTACATATCCCCAAAGATGGCAAATCTATATTTTCGGTGCTATTCAATTTGCTGATTATAGGCTTTATGGGTTATCTCAGTTTTCTCGCGGTCAAAGGGTTTTCTCCGGATCGGGATGCAGTCGCACTGGAGTTCCCTTTAAAGAATGGGACATATTACATCGGGGGTGGCGGTAATTCCCGGCTCATCAATAATCACCAGGTGCAGTTTTCACAGAGATATGCGATTGATGTCCTGAAATTAAACGGATATGGCGCGAACGCGAATTTATTCCCGGGCAGCCTGGACGACTATGAGATATGGGGCGACTCCCTTTACAGTCCCTGTGATGGTGTGGTGCTGCTGGCAGTTGATCAGTTTCCGGATGCGCCAGGCGCAAATCGCGATTTTGAAAATCCCGCCGGGAATCATGTCGTGATCAGTTACCAGGGACACAAAGTTGTTATGGCGCATTTCCGGCAGGGCAGCATTGTTGTTGCCAGCGGGGATACCGTCTCCAGCGGGCAATATCTTGGGCAGGTTGGCAACTCCGGCAACACCAGTCAACCCCACCTGCACCTGCATATTGAAACGGGGGGCGGCGAGTTGGAAATTCTCAGCGGGAATGGTGTACCAATGTCATTTGACGGGAAATTTTTGGTCCGGAATGATCTGGTCAGGCGTAATCAATAATTAAGCAACTCGTGCAGCTCTTTGTATTTCTGCCGGCTTAAGGGCAGCGATTGTCCTCCGCGAATGGTGACCTGGTAAGTGCCTCCACCGGTGTGCCGGTAGGATTCGATCAGGGAAATATCCACGTAGTAGGAGCGATGGATGCGAATGAAACGGGCGGGAAGAATCTGCCCGAGGCGGTCCATGGTTTTATCAAGAATTTCCACACGGCCACTCTCCAAATGTGCCTCCACGTAAATACCCGCCGCTTTCAGGTAGATGATATCCTTGATTGGTAGAATAACATTCTGGTTCTCTTTCCGCACAGTGAGATACTTCGTGGTTCTTTCTTTCTCCTGACTACGGCCAAAGTAACGTTCAAATGCTGTGGCGAGCCGCTCTTCATCGAATGGTTTCGGGACAAAATCCAGCACGCCAAATTGAAAGGCTTCAATCGCTTTGTCGGTATTGGCGGAAATGATGATGGTGTGAAAAGAACCGGCAGTAGCGGTTTTCAGCAGATCATAACCATCATCGCCATTGAGATTCAAATCCAGTAAAAGCAGATCAATTTTTTCTTCAAACAGGCGAGCGGCGGCGCTATCGAGATCATTGGCAATCTCGATCTGATAAGAATGTTCCCCTAATACCGAACGGCACATATCTTCGATATATTTAGCAATCGGGAGCTCATCTTCGACTATTAAAATGCGCATCGAATATCCCCTTAATTCTTATCAATAATAATATTTACTTCCCAGTTGCCTGCTTCAATTCCATAATCCAGCTGCCATTTATTCGGGTAACGCTCTTCCAAACGGGCCTTCACATATTTGAGCCCCATTCCTTCCACCACGCTACCATTGCCATTCTCCTGCTGTTTCAACAGCCGTGAGCCATCATTTTTTAAACGGTAATGCAGCGCGCCATTATCCTTTTCACAACTCAGCGTAAAGTGTCCGTTTTCACCGGTTTGATAAGCATGGGTCAGGCCATTCTCAATTAAGGTGTGAATAACCATCGGTGGTATTTTAGCGTCGTCCGGGATGTTTTCTTCATGCAGTTCGTAATTGACATCTTTCCGGCAGCCCATCAATTCGAGATGAGTGCGACAAAGCGCAATTTCGTCGTGCAGGGAAATTTCCCGCTCCGAGGAGATTTTGTTAATCATGCGAAATTCTTCCGCCAGCGCCTTAATCAATTTGATCGCTTTGCCGGGATCCTGCTTAATCCAGGACATGATCGATAGTAATGTATTCATCAGAAAATGGGGTTGGATATTTTTCTTCAACAATTCCGCTTCCAGACGGGCGGAGCGCAGCCTCGATGCTTCATGCAACTGATGTTCTTTCTTTAACTGGCGGCTGGTGGCAAAGACCACACAAACCAGGAAAAAAGTGATGCCGGCGGTATAGACATACCATTGGAAGCCCCAATAAAAAATAATCAGCAT
>JAUIFT010000297.1 GCA_030430345.1 Calditrichia bacterium
GCATCGGGACCAAATACCTCGTAGAGAAATTATATCAGCGCCTGGGCCGGGGGATTTTAAAACGGGACAAATTCCGCAGCCGAATCAAATATTTTTCCGATTTTGCTGCCGAACAATCTTACCTGGTCGGCTACCTGTTATTGGCGAAAAGCGAAAAGCGTGTGGTGGAAGCAGCATTGGGCTTCCAGATTAACATCGATGCACTGAAGCAGGAAATATTTCCCCGCATTATGGAGAAAAAAGAATTCCCGGAAGACGTGGTTATTGCCGTTCTTGATGAAGAGCGAAAAATGATCATGGGCGATAGCGAGGAAATCTTTTTTGAGCCAATGGCACAGGTGTCTTTGCGGGAGCCACTCGATTTTTGGAATCTGGCGATCTTTCCAACGCTGGACAATCCATTAGTGAATGAAGGCAGCTCCGGTCTTTACTTAAAGCTTTGGGGAATTTTTCTACTCTGGCTGTTTATTATGATCGGCTCTGCTGTGTTCATTTACCGGATGCGCCAGCAGCGCCGCCAATCGTTGCAGAAGTCTACCTTTATCTCCTCGGTATCGCACGAATTGCGCACGCCGCTGACTTCAATCAAGATGTTTGTCGATTTCCTGACCCGGAATGAGCATCTTAAAAAAGAACCGGAAACGCAGCGCTATCTGAGAATTATTCGTGGGGAAAGCGAACGCTTGCTGCGCCTGGTGGAAAATGTGCTCGATTATTCTAAAATCGAACGCGGCGTGAAAAAATACCGCTTTGAGTACGAAGAAGTTGAAGCGGTGGTTCGCTCGGTTGTCGATATGTTCAGCTATCATGCGGAATCCCAGGGAGTGGCGATTGAATTGGATATTCAGGGAATGCTGCCGGAAATTGTCATGGACCGCCATGCAATTACCCAGGCATTGATAAATTTACTCTCGAATGCAGTGAAATATTCTACGGATAAACACCCGGTGAAAATGACCGTTTTTCCCAACGGCAAGTATTTGAACATTGAAGTGCAGGATCGTGGGGTTGGCATGAAAGCAGAAGATCTCAGTCATATTTTTGAAGACTACTATCGCGCGAAAGATGATGTGGCTGCAAATATCGCCGGCACCGGTCTGGGGCTGCCAATGGTAAAACATATTGTGACCTCTCACAAGGGAGAAGTTGATGTGAGCAGCGTTTATGGCGAAGGATCAACATTTACGATTAAGCTGCCATTGGAGTAGCAAAGTGCTGCTGTATTGGCAATATTTAAAGTTTTTGCACAGGAAATTCATTAAGTTAACGGACAGGGCATGTCAAATATTTTGATCATCGAAGATAATGAAACGGTTGCATTGGGCTTAGAAAAAACCTTTAGCGACGAAGGGTTTACGGTAAATACCGCGGCCAGCGGCGAACTGGGCCTTTCCCAGGCGGCCAATCAACCGCCGGACGTTATGATTCTTGATATTATGTTACCGGGAATGAGCGGATTTGAAGTGCTGAAAAAACTTCGCGACAAAGGTATCCATACCCCGGTGTTGATGCTGACCGCCCGGGATGATGATATGGATAAGATTCTCGGTTTGGAGCTGGGGGCCGATGATTACGTTACCAAGCCGTTTAATCCCCGGGAAGTAATTGCCCGTGTGAAAGCATTGCTTCGCCGGGCGGAATATACCACGCAGACGGATAGCGACGATAGCCCACCGGCCAAAATTACCTTCGGTAACCTGGAGGTGGATTTCGAACGGCACGAGGTTCGTAAAGACGGTCGTTTAATAGAACTGTCTCACCGGGAATTCCGCTTGCTGGAGTACATGATTAACGCCCGGGGGAAATTGATTACCCGCGACCGCCTGCTGGAGGATGTCTGGGAATATGACAATTATGGCAGTTATTTGACAACCCGTACGGTCGACAATCATATCCTTCGCTTACGGAAGAAAATTGAGGATGAGCCGGATTCTCCCCGCTTTATCCTAACCGTCCGCGGATACGGATACAAATTTAGTGATGATGTCTAAAAAATAGAACGGCAGATGAAACAATCATCCGACGCAATTCTTGTTACCTAAACATAATCAGGGTTAAATATATAAAGTTCTTTTAGTTGTCATTGTCCCAACGGGATCCCTGCGGGGCGAAGAATACAGCGATGAAGCAATCTCTATCCTGCAACCAGGAGATTACTTCACCAGGCAAAAAACGCCCGTTCGCAATGACGCTATCACGTTACTTTTATTACTGCATAAATTGAGTAATACTTTTTGATGTTCAACGGAAATGAATCGAGTTTTCCGGTGATTCCTGATACAAAAAGCCGCGTGCCGGGTAGTATATTTCAGTATTCGGCCTATGGTTATTTTTACAAGGATGTAAACTTTTGAATGGATTCAAATACTTAAGAAAAGAGGTCGCACTTGGAAAATGCAACAACGATAACTATTGGCTGTAACGATGTGATTGTGCGAATGTCATGTAATCATTCGCCATTCATCGCCCACGTTCGGGAGCATATTCGCCCCCTGGTTCTGGATGAAACGAATAAAACGCCTCATATCAATATAAACATCAACTGGCAGGAAGCGGAAAAACAGTTTCCCTTGCTGGCAAAAGCAGAAGAAAAAGATGCGCACAAAATCGGCAAGCGCCTGTTCCGGGTAAAAGAAGGTTTGCTCTGGACGGATATCACCCGCCGGAAATACTTTGTGCTGCTGCTCTCCCTGGATGGCGAGACCCTGAACGTCAACTATGATCATTATTTTGAATTGCCGGAACGGAAACTGGAAAAGAATCCCGACTACCGGACCAAGAAATATTTCAGCCTGTTAAAATACTTCTTCTATTTGCCGTTGATCTGGTATAATGAACATTTTCGTCAACGCTATTTGCTGCATGCCTCCGGGGTTTCCCTGGATAGCCGGGGTGTGGCGCTTGGCGGGGTTGGCGGGGTAGGGAAAACCACCACCTGCGTCGGCTTATTGACCCAGGAAAACAGCCGTTTGCTTTCGGAAAACCTGATCTTTTATGATGACGCGAATTATTATCAGCTTTATGAGCCGATTCGTTTGGATGATTACTCGGTAAGAATTCTCGGGGATCAACAATCGGTAATTTCTCCGGCGGAGTTTCCCGGCGGCACTCGTCCCAAGCAGCTGTTCCATGTAAACCCGGATTGCCGTATGGACAGTATTCCCGCCAGCGTCATGATCTTACCGGAATTTGCCCCGCAAGGTGGCAGCGCGCCATTATCGGCCGCAACGGCAGCAAACCTGCTGGAAAATTACAATATGCTCACCCGGGAAGTGAATGATTATTATTGGTTTGCCGGCACATTCAACCTGCTACGTCCGGAAATTTCCCCATTAAGGGAAGGATTCCGGGCCATGGAGAAATTGTTGGAAAAAGTGCCGGCGTATCACCTCTATGTAGACCGTTCCACAGGCGTCGCACCGGTGGTAGAAACGATTGATCGATTAGCAAAAGGAGTTGAATAATGGCCTTGAACGCGATAGAAAAACAAACAGCCCGGGTGGTAAATTACCATGACGGTAACGGAGTGCCAGTGCATTTTTACCTGGATGATCAATTAATGCCGGACGAACGGGCATTGAAGCCATTGGAGGAATTGTCGCAAATGCCGGAAGTGGATGAGCATATCGTTGCTTTGCCGGATTTACATTATAAAAGCCGCAATATCGTTCCGACCGGACTGGTGACTGTTTCGAAGGATTATATCATTCCGTTCGCAGTCGACAAAGGGATAAACTGCGGCATTCGCATGATGACGCTGCCGCTGTCCTCAGCCGATATGTCCGCAGGTTACATCGATCGTTTTTACAGTGAAATTATGAAGCGGGTGCCGGTCAGCAAGCATAAAGAATTGCCGATCGATGAAGCCGATGTCAAAGAAATAGCCATGACCGGCGCGGAATGGGCGCAGAAAAAATATGATATTCCCGATGAAGATATGGCGAATTATGAGAAACGCGGGAATCTCTTTCGTGGCAGCGATTTCACAGAAAAGGAAATTCTCCATTCGATCCCGGAAGTGATGTACCGGAAAGGCCGCCGTAATGTTGGCGTGCTCGGTTCCGGGAACCATTTCCTGGAACTGCAACGCATCGGGGAAGTGGTCGATGCATCACTGGCGGCAAAGCTCGGCCTGGCAGAAGACCAACTGGTCTTGATGCTCCATACCGGCACCGGCGGCTTTGGCGGCTCGCTCTTAAAATATTTTCACCGCCCCAGCAAAATAACGGATCCGAAAAAAGTCGCGCAGCGCTTAGCCGCCAAGAAGGCCTTTCATGATTACCAGCCGCTGGATGCGCACCGGCAAAGATGGATGGAAGGCGCGCACCTTTACGGCATTCCGGTGGATTCCCCCACAGCCCGCCATTTTCTTGGCGCCGTGAATGCTGTCGCGAATTTTGGCTTCGTCAACCGCGCCACCATTGCTTATCATGCGGAAAATGTGTTGCGGGAAATCTTTGGCTCTCCCAACCTGCGTGTCAAGCTATTGTATGATAGTTCGCATGTGACTATTCAGCAGGAAACCCATAACGGGAAAGATTTATGGGTGCATCGGAACGGCGCGAACCAGGCCAATCCGGCCAGCTATATGGGTGATCATCCGGTATACAAAGAAACGGGTCAACCGATTCCGGTACCCGGCTCGATGGGCACCGACAGCTACATCGCCGTAGCGGCTGAAGGCGCCCGGCAAACCTTTAGCTCCACCAATCACGGCGCTGGCCGGTTACTCGATAAGCCGGAAGCCCGGGAAGCCTTTGGGGAAGATGCGGTTGTAGAAACGATGAATCAACGCGGTATCCGGCTCTACCGGTATGGCAAAGGCGATATTAATGAGCAGGCGCCCGATGCATTCAAAAATATCGATAATGTCTTGCGGGTAATGGAGTT